>CAYTJI010000408.1:0-2250 GCA_964438065.1 uncultured Desulfobacteraceae bacterium
TGGCCCGTGCCCTGGGGGCGGGTCTGGTTGTCGCAGCCGACACCATCCCGTTCCGGTTGAAAATGGCTGAAAACATGGGCGCTGACCTGGCTGTCCGGGCGGACGACAACCTTATCGCTGCGCTCCGGGATGCCAATAGCGGACGCCTCGCGGATTTGGTGATCATCTGTTTTGAAGGCTTTATTCCACTGGCCCTGAGGACCGTTGAAAGGGGCGGAACCGTCCTGTTTTTTGCCGGTGCATCGGAAGGGGTCACCATTCCCGCTCCGGTCAATGACATCTTCTGGCGCACGGAGATCACACTTACCGGCTCCTATGCCGGCGCCCCGTACGACTGCAGAACCGCGCTTGAGCTGATCCGGGCGGGGTCACTTTCTCCCGAAAAAACTGTCACGCACCGATTGAGCATGGAAGAGGCGCCGTGGGGATTTCAGGCGGTCTGCTCCCCGGCCGAACATGAATGTGTCAAGGTTATCGTGGAACCGCAGCGATCGTCCTGAGACCAACGAGGATATCGCAGAAAAAATAACCGCCCCGGTGAAATAGGAACACAACGGCATTTTACGGCACAGGCAGGCAAGTGATCCCGCAGATCAATATATTGTGGACTCCCTCTTTCACGGGAGTGACGTTATTTTTCGATTTTTTGCGAAGCCGTCAACATCAAAAGGAGGGTAGATATGTCCAGCACATCATCGAAATTCGACAGGGCTCTCGAGATCGGCCGTCCACCGAACATCGTCAGGCTGTTCCCCAATTCCCGGGCGTTAATCGTAAGCGGGAAGGTCATCGACCGTGCCCTGACCGCAAAGGGAAAGGCCATGACCATCGCGGCAAACGGTCGAAACCATTTTGTCATTCGGGGTGCACTGCGGGCGGCTCAAAAGGCCAACGCCGCCATCATCATCGAAATCGCCAAATCGGAAGGGGGAACCTCGGCCTATTGTGCGTGTAACTTCTGGAACCTGGCAAGACAGGCCGACGCCATCATGAACGAGCTGGGGATCACGGTTCCGGTCGCCATCCACGCGGACCATTACGGCATCAAGAGCGACAAGGATATCGAGACCGGAAAAACCGAAATCCCGTCCCTGTTCGACGCGGGCATCACCTCTATCGCCATAGACGCCTCCCACCTCCCGGATGACCGGAATCTTCTGGCCAATATCACCCTGAGCGCCTTTGTCCCCGGGTGGGCCGGCTATGAAACCGAGGTGGGCGAAATCAAGGGCAAGCTGGGTCTGTCCACACCGCAGGAGGCGCTTTTCCTGATTCAGGGCCTGAATGCCCATAACCTGTTTCCGGACTGGATCGCCCTGAATAACGGGACCACTCACGGCATTGAGGCCAGTGATGAGGGCATCCAGGTACCCCTGACGGCAGAGATTCATGAGGCCCTGGCAAAATACCGGATCTCCGGTGCCCAGCATGGGACATCGGGCAACAATTCCGACCGGTTGAGAAGTATCGCGCAGAAGACCCGCACCACAAAGGCCAACGTGGCCACCGCCCTGCAGATGATCTCCTGGGGTGTGAAAGTGAATGAATACGGAAACGCCCAACTGGATGACAACGGCGAATTCATCAAAATGCCGGATCAGGGGATGCGCACAGACCTTTGGCAGGAGATGGTGGCCTATGCCAGAGACAAGGGAATCAAGGGCGGAGACTACAAAAAGCTGAATCTCCCGTTTGAGAACAAACTGCTCGCCCAGCCGGCCGAGTTCCGGGAAAGGATGGCCCAAGGGGTGGAAGACTTTGTCTATGAACTGCTGACCGGGGTTTTCAATGCACAGGACACTGCACCACTGGCGGTTGACGCCATTATCGAGGCGGGTTCCTATGATCTCGGCCCGAAATGCGGCCGGATTGAAGATCCGGATGAATGGACGGAAGCCCGGATTCATGAAAAAGCAGCGGAAATCGTTTCCGACAAGGGCCCTGAGGGAGATTTTTCTGACTGAAAATGCTGATGATTCGAATCTGAGCTGTCTGTCGGCCGTGCGACATAATGAATTGCCGATCCACCCGGTGCAGGCCTCGATCCGTTCCGGGTGGTGAAAAGAGGAGTTGCGTTCTTGGCATCAGAATCCCCCGAGTCCCATGTCTGGGTCAGGGATATCAGAGAAGAGGATACCGTAGCCGGGTGCTACCTTGTCAGGCGGAAAAGTGTGGCCGTCACCCGGGCGGGAAAGCCTTTCATGAATCTTGTGCTCGCCGACAGGACCGGGGAACTGGAAGCCAAGGTCT
>CAYTJI010000409.1:0-2248 GCA_964438065.1 uncultured Desulfobacteraceae bacterium
ATTATTGCGCATATACGGCAGCGGATATGGCCGGCAGTATGAGACTTGACTATCCCCCGAACGTAAAAATCATTCGGGTCCCCTGTACGGGGAAAGTAGACACCTTACATATCATGAAGGCATTTCAAAGGGGGGCTGACGGCGTCTATGTGGCCGGTTGTCTGGAAGGAGACTGTCATTTCAAAAACGGCAATGCCAAGGCGGAACGACGTGTAGCACTGGTAAAAAGCCTTCTCAAGGACATCGGCATTGAAGCGGATAGGGTTGAAATGGCCACCATGTCGGCCGGCATGGGAGAGCGTTTTGCTCAGATTGCAACTGATTTCACGGAAAAAATCAGGGATCTCGGGCCTAGTCCCGTTAAAGTAGGCGCGGCAAAACAGGCCAAGACAGGCGCTGGGTAACCAGGACCGGGTTTTCAGCCGATTGTGAGACGGGGCGAAAGGTGACACGAATTGCTGCCGAACCGGCAATTATTCAATAATCATCGGGAATTCAGAAGGTTACTCGAACGTGATATCCCGATGGTCACAGGTTCCGGGTCTCATTTATCGAACGTAAAGGAGAATCTTCATCATGATTACTGCTGAACGTAAACCCATGGAAGAAATTATCGCGTACGTAAAGCCGTACAGCCGGATTCTTCTGGTGGGTTGTAATGAATGTGTTACAGTATGCGCTGCCGGGGGAAGAAAAGAGGTCGGGATATTGTCATCCGCCCTTCAAATGGCTTTCCTGCAAAAAGGCAAAACACTGACGATCACGGAAATGACCCTTGAAAGGCAGTGTGATCCGGAATATGTGGAAGAACTTGTGCCCCTTATTGATCAGGCGGACGCAGTGCTATCCATGGCCTGCGGCTGCGGCGTCCAGGAAGTCGCCACACGATTCAAAGATATACCGGTCTATCCTGCATTAAACACCAAGTTTATGGGAGCTTCAGAACGTCAGGGAGTCTGGGCGGAACGATGCCAGGGCTGTGGGGATTGTGTCCTCGGTCTGACGGGCGGCATCTGCCCCATCGCCCGATGCTCGAAGCGTCTCCTCAATGGCCCATGTGGGGGTTCAACCGCAGGCAAATGTGAAATCAATCCTGATGTGGACTGTGCATGGCAACTGATCTGGGACAGACTGAAGGCGCTCGGCGCTGAACATTTGTATGAGGAAATAATAGATGCCAAGGACTGGCGAACAAGCCGGGATGGCGGGCCCAGGAGAATTATAAGAGAGGATTTAGCATCATGAAGACGGAAAGCGCACTTGAAAAAGTTCTGGTCTCGGGTCAACTGGCGGTCACGTCGGAATGTGGTCCCCCGCGCGGTGCGGTGCCGGAAAAAGAAAAAGAAAAGGCTGAAATGCTCAAGGACTGTGTGGATGCAATCAATGTGACGGACAATCAGACTGCTGTGGTTCGAATGTCCAGCCTTGCCGCCTGTGTCATTTTGAAAGAACTGGGGCTAAATCCGATCCTTCAGATGGTTACAAGAGATCGGAACCGGATTGCCCTTCAAAGCGACATTCTTGGCGCTTATTCCCTTGGCATCGATACAATGCTGTGTCTGTCGGGTGATCATCCAAAATTTGGAGATCACCCTATGTCTGCCAATGTTTACGATTTGGACTCCATTCAGCTTATCAAAACCGTAAAAACCATGCGGGATGAAGGGAAATTTCAAGGAGGAGACGACATCCTTAACCCGCCCAAGATGTTTATCGGAGCGGCTGCTAATCCTTTTGCGGATCCTTTTGAACTGAGAGTCCCCCGGTTGGCCAAGAAAGTAAATGCTGGCGTTGATTTTATCCAGACACAATGTATTTACAATGTGGATAAATTCGAAACCTGGATGGAAGGTGTACGCAACCGGGGTCTTCATGAAAAGGTCTATATTCTGGCCGGCATCACACCCCTGAAATCAGCAGGTATGGCCAAGTATATGAAAAACAAAGTTCCGGGCATGGACGTTCCCGATGAACTCATCAAGCGTATTTCCGCAGTCCCCAAAGACAAGCAAGCGGATGAAGGCATTAAGATCTGTGTTGAAACGATTGAAAGGCTGAAAGCGGTAGAAGGCGTAAGCGGATTTCATATCATGGCCATTGAATGGGAAAAAAGGGTTAAAGAGATCGTAGAGAGAGCCGGGCTTTTGCCAAGACCTGAAAAATGATTTTTTGAATCTCGTATTAAATTAGTGTCCATCCATAAATGAAATTCGGGGCACGGGTGAGTTTCCGATCCGGAAATGCGAAT
>CAYTJI010000410.1:0-2231 GCA_964438065.1 uncultured Desulfobacteraceae bacterium
GAACCGGTTTCGCGCCTTTCATCCTGAAGGCGCTCAGGACCATCCGTCGGAGGATTCCGGACGAGAGGATTCATCTCGCCGAAGACCGGGCCTTTTTTTATTTAAGATCCGTCTATTCCAATTACGGATCAGAAAACACCAAGATCGCCCTTGCCTTTCAGCGTGAAGTGATCAACCATGTCGTCCCGGAAGTGGCACCGGACCTCATCCACTGTAACGACTGGATGACCGGTTTGATTCCCGCCATGGCGAGGCAGTTGAATATTCCCTGTCTCTTCACTGTCCACAATATCTACACGGTAAAAGCGCTGATGTCGGACATAGAGGACAGGGGAATTGATGTCGCGCCGTTCTGGAAGAATCTTTTCTTTGAACATATGCCTTCGGGTTATGAAACCGCACGCGGATCCGATCCCGTAGATTTTCTTGCCAGCGGTATTTTTTCCGCCCACTTCGTCAATACCGTGAGCCGGACGTTTTTGAAGGAGGTTGTTGAAGGCCGCCACGCGTTTGTCGATGAGTACATGAGGCGGGAACTGGCGAACAAGGCCGAGGCCGGATGTGCCGTCGGGATACTCAACGCTCCGGACCCGTCCTATAATACGGGCAGGGACGGCGCGCTGATCTGCCGCTACGGCCCGGATGATCATGTGGACGGAAAAAAGAAAAACAAGCGATTCCTCCAGGAAACCCTGCGGCTGATCCGCGATGTCAGGGCACCCCTGTTTTTCTGGCCGTCGCGGCTGGACCGGGTTCAGAAGGGCTGTCAGTTGCTGGCGGACATTCTCTACGATGTCGTTTCCAGGTACTGGCATCAGAAACTGCAGATCGTTTTTGTCGCGGACGGGGAATTCCGGCAGCATTTCAGAGATATTGTCAGGTTCCACAAATTTTTCGACCGGGTGGCCATATGCGCCTTTGATGAAAGGCTGGCCCGGCTGGCCTACGGGGCGGCCGATTTCGTATTGATGCCTTCGCTGTTTGAGCCCTGCGGACTTCCCCAGATGATTGGACCTATTTACGGTGCCCTGCCGGTTGCCCGGGACACGGGCGGGATCCATGACACGGTTCAGAACCTGGATGTGAGGAGGAATACGGGTAATGGTTTTCTCTTTGAAACCTTTGATGCCAACGGCCTGTCCTGGGCTATTGACCAGGCCATGCGATTCTACCGGCGTCCCGGGAAGGTCCGGGACCGGCAGATCAGGAGAATCATGATCGAGAGTGCGGCAAACTTCAATCATGCGGTTACGGCCCGCGAGTACATCAAGCTTTATGAAAAGATGCTCAGGCGGCCTCTTATCAATTCCCGGGCTTGAGGGATCGACCCCGTCCATCCACATACCATGGCCATATCCCGAAACGACATTTCTCCTGTCAATACCCATGGGACGGATCCTTCCCGGCGGGAACCACTGCAGTTTTTGCTGAAAGGGGATCCCCTGCTGTTGCCGTATGAGCCGGTTCTCAGACGGCGGTTGGCGCAGTTTACCTCACGGGAAAGGGACCTGACCGGGGGAAAAACCAGCCTGGCTGAATTTGCCTCGGGACATGAGTATTTCGGTCTCCATCTGTGCCGGAATGAATGGGTGTTCCGCGAATGGGCCCCGAATGCCACGGCCATGTATCTTGTCGGAGATATGACCCGGTGGGAAGAGAAAAAGGTCTTTTCCATGGAGCGTGTCGGGAGTGAGGGTGTATGGGAAATCCGATTGCCCGCAGAGAGCCTGACCCACGGTGATCTTTACCGGCTTCGTGTTCACTGGCGGGGCGGACAGGGGGATCGTATTCCGGCTTACGCGCGGCGTGTTGTGCAGGACCCCGCCACCCTGATTTTCAATGCGCAGGTCTGGCAGCCGCTGGATTCGTATGCGTGGCAGTATCCGGAGTTTCGGCGGAAACCGGATCCGCCTCTGGTGTACGAAGCCCATGTAGGCATGGCACAGGAAGCCGAACGAATCGGCACTTACCGGGAGTTCCTGGAGAATGTCCTTCCCCGTATTGTTGCGTCGGGATACAACACCATTCAACTGATGGCGATTCCGGAACATCCCTATTACGGTTCTTTCGGTTACCATGTATCGAGCTTTTTTGCGGCTTCATCGCGTTTCGGGACCCCGGAAGACCTGAAGGAACTCATCGACTCAGCCCACGCGGCCGGCATTGCGGTGATTATGGACCTGGTGCATTCCCATGCCGCATCCAATGAGGTGGAAGGACTCAGCCGGTTT
>CAYTJI010000411.1:0-2225 GCA_964438065.1 uncultured Desulfobacteraceae bacterium
ACCTGCCTGCTGCAGGCAGGTCTTCGGCAAACTCGACGCTTGCAGGATTTAGGTTGAATATTTCGAGGGTTATAATTCGAGTCTGGCCGGTCTGGACGGCAGACAGGCCAGGCACGGGCAGGCGCCGGGCCGGTGCAAAAACGGCCCCTTTTCAAAGGTGCCCTATTGTGTAAAAAGGGAGGATGAAGTGAATATTATCGTTTGCCTGAAACAGGTACCGGATACGGAAACCCAGATCAAAATCGCTGCGGATGGAAAATCGATCGTTACGGATGACATCAAATGGGTCATGAATCCCTATGACGAATTCGGCGTCGAAGAAGCCCTGCGTCTGAAAGAAAAATTCGGAGGGGAAGTCACAGTGATCGGCCTGGGACCCAAACGGGTGACGGAGACCCTCCGAACGGCCTTGGCCATGGGCGCGGACAAAGGAATTCTGATCAGTGATGATGCCCTGACCGGGAGTGATTCCCTGGCCACGGCAAAGGCCCTGGCCATGGCGATCAAAGATCTTGACTATGACCTGATTTTCACCGGGCAGCGGGGTATTGATGACGATATGGGAACGGTTGGTGCGGGAATCGCCGAATTCCTCGGCATTCCCCAATTGTCGCTGATCGTGAAGCTGGAAGTCGCTGAAGACGGCAAGTCCCTCAGGGGCACAAGGCCGGTGGAAGGTCAGTCCCTCGTGATTGAATCCCCGCTGCCGGCGCTGATTACCACCCAGAAAGGATTGAATGAGCCCAGATATGCCTCTCTGCCGGGGATCATGAAGGCCAAGAAAAAGCCTCTTGATGAAAAGAATCTCGGGGACCTGGGGCTGGACGCATCGGAATTCGGACAGGAGGCAAGAAAAGTAAAGATCCTTGAAATCATCCCGCCACCCGAGAGGGCCGGCGGCAAGATAATAGAGGGAGAGACACCCCAGGAAAAGGCGGCTGAACTGGCAAGGTTGCTCCATGAGGAAGCAAAAGTGATCTAAAGGGATGTAGGGAGAAATGATATGACGCAAGGGGTTTACGCAATCGCTGAACAGAGAGACGGCGAAATCAGAAAAATTACCTATGAGATTGTCAGTGAAGGCAGGCGGCTGGCCGATGCACTCGGTCAGGAATTAACCGTGCTCCTGCTGGGGTCCAATATCAAGGATAAGGCGGCGGAGTTGGGCCAGTACGGTGCGGACAAGGTCCTGATTGCGGATGACAGCAGGCTTGAAGTCTATACGACGGACGCTTATGTGGCGGTGTTGTCGCAGATGGTAAAAGAAAATGATCCCGCCCTGTTGCTGGCGGGAGCGTCTGTGCAGGGCAAGGATCTGTGCGCCAGACTGTCCGCGAATCTGGGCGTCGGCATGGCACAGGACTGCACGGCCTTTGCCATAGAAGACGGAAATCTTGTCGTCACCAGGCCTATTTACGCGGGAAAGGCCTATGCAAAGGTGACGTTTGAAAACAGCTGGCCTCAGATGGCGACTGCCAGGCCGAACGTGATGAGCGTCAATGAGCCGGACACGTCCCGGACGGCGGAAGTCACGGAAGTTTCCGTGGATCTGGATGACAGCTCCCTCAAGACCCGGGTGGTCGAGGTGATCAAGGATGAAGGGGGCAAGATTGATTTGACGGAAGCGGACAAGATCATCTCCGGCGGACGGGGCATGAAGGGCCCGGACGAGTTCAAGATCCTGGAAGCGTTTGCGGATCTGGTCGGGGCCAGTGTGGGCGCCTCCCGCGCGGCCGTGGATGCCGGGTGGAGACCTCAGACCGACCAGGTGGGGCAGACAGGAAAGGTGGTTTCTCCGAACCTGTACATCGCGTGCGGGATATCGGGCGCAATCCAGCACCTGGCCGGCATGAGCACCTCAAAGGTCATTGTGGCCATTAACAAGGACGAGGATGCCCCCATTTTTCAGAAATCCGATTACGGTGTGGTCGGAGATCTTTTTGATGTGGTTCCGGCCCTGACCGAAGAGGTAAAAAAATATTTGTGATTGCTTTGTAAAAGGCCTGATCACCGTGTCGCACCGCATCTTCAGGAACCGCGGCGCACTTCCCGGTTATGCCCCGTTCCTGAGGACAGGCGTTCACGGTTCATATGGCCTGTGGGTGAATAAAGCCATCCCGGTTTTGCGGGGGCCGGGTTGCCGTACAGACGGTTGCCGTCCGCAAGGGCGTGGCGGTGTAGCTCAGTTGGTCAGAGCATACGGCTCATATCCGTAGCGTCACTGG
>CAYTJI010000412.1:0-2222 GCA_964438065.1 uncultured Desulfobacteraceae bacterium
GAGCGGTTGACGGGATTTGCTGAGTTTGCCCAGTCCTGTTGAAGGAGCATTCATGGCACTGCCAGCCAATAAAACCAAGATTGGCTGCACCATTGGACCGGCATCCGAGTCACAGAAGACCATTGAACAGATGATTCTGGCCGGTATGAATATCGCGCGGATCAATTTTTCTCACGGCAATTTTTCGAGCCACAAGACAGTGATTGGGAATATCCGGGCCGCGTCAAATGCTGTCGGCCGCCGGGTGACGATCATGGGTGATCTTCCTGGCCCCAAGATGCGCATCGGCCGTTTTGAACGGGAACCGATCCATCTGATGGCCGGCGATCCGTTTACACTGACCGCGGATGAGACCATCGGAAACAGCAAGCGTGTTTCAATCAGCTTTGCGCCTCTGCCGGAGGCCGTTACGCCGGGGGACAAGCTTTTTCTGAACGACGGCCTCATTGAATTGAAAGTTACCGCAGTTGAGGGGCGTGATATTCACTGCCGGGTTGTTGTCGGCGGGGAACTCCGATCCCGCAAGGGCTTGAATCTGCCCGGCATTGACCTGGGTATCAGCGCGTTCACAGGCCATGACCACGACTGTCTGAAGTTTGCCATGGAACAGGGCGTGGACGCGGTCAGCCAGTCATTTGTGGAAACCGCAGCCGATGTTACCGCGGTGCGGGAAGCCGCAGCGTCTTTGGGGCATCATCCGTTTATTATTGCCAAAATCGAACGTGCCGGGGCCCTTGATCATATGGATGATATCCTTCAGGCCGCCGATGGCATCATGGTCGCCCGCGGTGATCTGGGGATAGAGATCCCCATCGAACAGATCGCCGTGGTGCAGAAACGCGTGATACGCCAGGCCGTGCTCCTGGGAAAACCCGTCATTACGGCCACGCAGATGCTTGAGTCCATGACAAACAGCCGCCGCCCGACCCGTGCGGAAGCAACGGATGTGGCCAATGCGGTCATCGACGGCACGGACTGTGTCATGCTCTCCGGAGAGACAGCCATGGGGAATTACCCGGTAGATGCCGTGGACATGCTGGCCAGGATTACCGCGGCCATTGAACCGGGCCGTACGCGGCGTCGTATTCATGAGGAACTGAAAACGTTTTCCCCCGGGGAGTTGAATGTGAGGGATCTCGTTTCACTGAGTGTGGAGACCATATTGGAACGTGTGATGCCGGCGACAGTAATTGTTCCCACCCTCAGTGGTCAGACCGCACGAAGCATTGCCCGGTTTCGTCTCCCGGTGTGGATAACTGCTGTCAGTCCGGAAAATATAACCTGCCAGGGGCTTCAGTTCACCTATGGCGTGTATCCGGTACATGAACCCGAGTATCCGGAGAGCTGGAACGCCTTTGCTGCAGACTGGTTGGAGTTGCAAAACATGACTGAACGGCTGGTTGTCCTGACCGAGGGGCCATCCCCCCTGCATCCGGAGGCAAACCACAGAATCGAATTGATTGAGTTCGATCATGGAACGGGTGATCAGGTTTCTGTTTTTTGAGCTGTCACCCATCGTCAGCACGACTATCTGAAATGAATGATAGAACCGATATGAATGATCCGAACAAGTTAACCAGAATTCGTTACAATCCGGAGCCGGACTTTACCCGGCCGCTTCTGGAGATTCCTTCCGAAGCCAGGAAGAGAATGTTGGCCCGCCTGTCATTCCTGTACGGGGATGCGGAGGCCGAAAAATGGATGCCAGAGCTGGAACGGATTCTCAAGGTCCACCACGCGCATAAGCCCGGGGAACTGGTAGAGGCGGAAAAGACCCTTGACCCCACAGAGCGTTTCACTGAAAAGGACATGATCCTGATCACCTACGGCGATATGATTCACGGTGAGGGAGAAACTCCCCTGGCCGTCCTGCATAAATTTGTGCAGACCTACAACCGCGGGGCGATCAACACGCTTCACATCCTTCCTTTTTTTCCCTATTCGTCTGACAGGGGTTTTTCCGTGGTTGATTTCAAGCAGGTGGATCCGAACCTGGGAACGTGGGAGAATATTCTGGAAATGGCTGCTGATTACGACCTGATGTTTGACGGTGTGCTGAACCATTGTTCATCGCGGTCAACCATGTTCAGGGAATTCCTGCGTGGAAATCCACGGTTCAGGGATTTTTTTATCTCCTATGAATCCCCGGATGAACTGACCCCGGACCAGCGGAGCAAGATATTCCGGCCCCGGACATCGGACATCCTCACGAAATTCCACAC
>CAYTJI010000413.1:0-2205 GCA_964438065.1 uncultured Desulfobacteraceae bacterium
GGGATAAAATCGGCGCTCCCGGAGGGTAAACTATTTTCAAAAACCGCAGTCTTTACGGCCGCATCCGAATCGATGCGTGTCACGCAAGCACAACGTTCCTATAATTCGCTGATATTAAAAGCATAATTTCCTTTTTGAAAATAGTTTATGCAGGTTTTAGGATACAGACAGTCTCTGCAATTCCAGGCTGCGACGCACTCACTGACCAACCTCTCCGGGTTCCGGCAGCGGGTAACTTTCCAGAGCGCCAACCGAACACAGCGCCCGTATCAGATGAAACAGCGGTAACCCCACCACATTCGTGTAAGAACCGGAAATAGTTTCAATCATAAAAGAACCGATCCCCTGTATGGCATAACTGCCGGCTTTTCCATAAGGCTCCTTCGTATTGACATAGGCTTCTATCTCCCGGCCCGTGAGTTTCTTGATATGAACCTCCGTACAAACGGCTTCCACGTGAACGGTTTTGCCGGAAGGATTCAGGATGCAGAACCCGGTAATGACACGATGCGTTTTTCCGCTCAGCTGTCCAAGCATACGGACGGCGTCATCCCTGTCACGCGGTTTTCCAAGAATTTTTTCATTGTTTCCCGGATCTGCAACAGGGTATGGTGAAGTGCCGCCATTGATCACGACAAGCGTGTCAGCCCCAAGCGTCCAGTGGCTGCTGATTCTGGAGAAAACTTCACAGGCCTTTTTTTCAGCCAGGATACGGGCTGTTTCCTCCGGACCCGGAAGGTAATCTGTTTCAGCCACGTGACTCGCCTCAGAAAGGAAAGGCAGTCTGGCCTGCGCGAGCAGCTGTTTCCGGCGGGGCGAGGCAGACGAAAGAATCAGCGGGTTTTTTCTGTTGATGAAAAGGGATTTCATGACCGGGCAACGGGCCAGTCATTCCATGAAAGAAGCGACTCCCGGTTATTTATTGGGTTGCATAAAACCAAAAATATTCTAGAATTATAGTCCATAGCCATGAAAAAAGTCAAAAGAGGAATCCCCATGGTCCGGCAAAAACCAACTTTGATGATCCCGTAAAAAATCAATATTGGAACGGCCCAGCAAACAGCGCCAGCTATCAGAGATACAGCGCAACCCGGAATATATTGGCCTTTTTACGAAGCCGTCCACATTCATTTGCCTGGTCCGGCACAACAAACAGCCATGCTTCAAAAGGCTCGAACAGGACCAGGGCGACGATCCGAAAAATCCGTGCCCGATGTTCCGGAAACATCCTTCGCAGAGGGTACAATGCATTTCCGATTACCTGAATCCGCAGAGTTATGGACACAATGGCGAAAAAAACTGAAAAACCCGTCCGCGCGCCGGAAAATGAGACATCGCTCGCAAAGCAGCTTGAATATCAGAAAAGGCTGAACAACATTACCAACAGAATACACTCAGCCAGGGATACGGATGACATTCTTCTGAACCTGCAGGGCGAAATCCTCAGCCTGTTCGATGCGGAGAGAATTACCATATACGTGATTGACCCCGCGAAAAAGGAGATTGTCTCCAGGCTGAAGACCGGCAATGAGGTCAGCGAGATCCGGGTCCCGGTCAACAACGGCAGTATTTCCGGCTACTGCGCCGCGACAGGTCTCGTCCTGAACATCTCTGATGTTTATGATCAGAATGAGCTTGACGCGATTAATCCCAGGCTCAGATTCGATAAAAGCTGGGACCAGATGACGGGGTACAAAACGACCCAGATTCTTGCAGCCCCGATCCTTCACAACACCGTACTTCAGGGCGTCATACAACTGATCAACAAGCAGGGGGGTCAACGATTCACCCATGAAGACGAATCATCCGTCATGGACATCGCGAACGTCCTGGGTGCAGCCATTTTCAAAAACCGGAAGGTCGCGGAAAAATCCAGGGTCACGCGGTTTGATTTTCTTGTGGGGCAGAATATCATCAGCCGCAACGAACTCATAGAGGCCATGGAACGATCCAGAAAAAAGCGGGCCTCCGTGGAATCCGTTCTGATGAATGAGTTTCACGTGTCAAAGGAGGACATCGGCAGATCACTTTCGGAATTTTACCGGACGCGCTTTATCCCGTACGATGACCACATGGTGATCCCGGGGCAACTACTGAAAGGTCTCAGGGTGAACTTCTTGAAACGAAACAACTTTATTCCCGTGCTTCAGTCCGAAGATACCGTCGTCGTTGCCATGGAAAATCCAGGATCCCTGCCCGCGAGGG
>CAYTJI010000414.1:0-2196 GCA_964438065.1 uncultured Desulfobacteraceae bacterium
CCGCCATGGCGGGATTTGTTCAAGATCAAGGCATGCGAAAAAAATAACCGCCCCGGTGAAATGGAAACACAACGGCATTTCACGGGACAGGCAGGCATATGGTTGATATTCCGAGGATTATTTTTTTTCGCATAACACAGAGATTGAGCAAAAAGACCATTTATGGATGGACACCAAATAACATTTGAGGTGTACTCTTAGCGCTCGCATAAAAGTAAATTGAAACCACAATACGTTTTCCGGATGGACACGACCTAATCAAACATGGCGATAAACATCCCGGCAGCAGCCGCAGACCCTATAACACCCGCAAGATTCGGCCCCATTGCGTGCATGAGAAGGTGATTTGTTTTGTCTGCCTTAAGACCTTCCACTTGGGCGACTCTCGCAGCCATGGGAACAGCTGAAACCCCCGCAGCACCGATAATGGGATTAATTTTCTCTTTAAGAAAAAGATTCATTATCTTAACGGTGAGGACCCCGCCAATTGTACAGACCGCAAAATCAACAAGGCCAAGCATGAAAATAAAAAGAGGCTTCCAGCTGAGAAATTTGTCCGCATGCATTGTTGCACCAACGGAAACCCCTAAAAATATCGTAACAATATTCATAAGTGAGCCCTGCGCCGTTTCGGTCAATCTGCCTACGACACCGCTTTCTTTCATCAGGTTACCAAGCATGAACATTCCCATTAAGGGAATTACGGAAGGAACAAGAAGTGCTATGATCCCTGCTGAAATCAGGGGGAAAAGTATTTTTTCCGTCCGTGAGACAGCCCTGAGCTGATGCATACGTATCTTTCTTTCCTTCTCGCTGGTCATCATTCGTACAATAGGCGGCTGAATGAGCGGCACCATGGCCATATAGGAATAGGCTGCCAGGGCATTCGGACCCAGCAGTTGCGGTGCCAGGTGCTGGGTCAAATAAATTGTCGTCGGGCCATCAGCGCCCCCGATAATACCTACGGAAGCCGCCTCCTTAAGCGTAAATCCCGCCAGAACCGTACCCGTAAACGTTATAAAAACACCAAGTTGAGCCCCTGCGCCGACAATAAGTGTCTTTGGGTTGGCAATTAAGGGTCCGAAATCAGTCATCGCGCCCAGTCCCAGAAAAATAACACAAGGAATGATTTCCCATTCCAGGCCGTAGTGATAAAAAAACCGTAGAAGCTGTGTATGGCCATGAGAATATCCCATCAGCGGGACAAGCGGAAAATTAACGATAAAAATCCCAAAACCGATTGGAAGCAGGAGAAGGGGTTCATAATTTTTTACAATCGCCAGATAAATGAACAGACACCCCACGCCCCACATAATAATAATATTCCACTGGAAATTGTATATCCCCGTCGTTTGGACCGTTCCGTAAAGCAAGTCCAGAATTTCATTGGCAGTCATGTGTCATCCTCTCTTGACAGATTTGCATGGCATCCATCGGAAAATAGAATTCAGACGGATAGACATTTCCGTAAACTTCCAGGTTTTTACACCTTAACTCTTTAAAATCACATGATGAATTGCTCAAATGCGGGATTGAAACACACCGTATTCGCCTATGGCAGGACAGGTTGACGCAGTGACCGGCAGCCCTGCAACATGGGCTGTAGGGATAAAAAATCCCCTCCTCAACCCCAATCCCCGAGACCTTTGCAAACCACCGATTTTGCACCAACCCGCCGCCTGGCTGTGCGTGCCCGCACGCAGACAGGTGCGGCGTACCGGATGTACGCCTCCGCATAATCCCTTGATTTCCCTGGCCTTGCGCAAAAATCCGCATTTCCGGATCGGAAACTCACCCGTACCCGAATTTCATTTATGGATGGGCACTAAGTTAGTGGACGTTGGGTCTCAATCCCTATTTTGACCAGAATTATCACGATGAACTGCGCCCCGTCAGGCACACAAGGGCAAGGAGAGAGGTATCCATACACCACGGCATTTGCCTTTGTCAATATAAAACATACCCGCCTAAAACTGCGATATAAGGAATAAGGCGATCATTCATTGGCCGTGAAGAAAATCACGTGAGATTTTCAGGATTTTTTGTTAACCACCAGTTCAGTGTATTTGGCGTAGACTTGATCGCGGGTGATGGGTGATGTTGAGTTCTTTTTCCGTGTCTCGCACCGGAACATCGGCTAACATGAAAACCTCATGTGAAGGGAAGATGCCGAAGTTGTCGTCTGCAAAGACAATC
>CAYTJI010000415.1:0-2196 GCA_964438065.1 uncultured Desulfobacteraceae bacterium
CCCTGATGGGCCGGAAAAGGGGGTCGGGGCCGGGGCATACCCCGTTTGCCTTCAATCGAATTCATGAGAGCGGTTTCCTCACCGCAGACAAATGCACCCGCACCCTGGTAGATGGCCAGGTCAAAATCAAAACCGCTTCCGAAAATGTTTTCCCCCAGAAATCCATATTCCTTGGCAGCGGCAATAGCAATATTCAGTCTTTTGATTGCCAGGGGGTATTCCGCCCTGCAATAAATATAGCCCTGGTTTGCGCCGATCGCTTTTGCAGCGATGATCATACCTTCGAGCACCGCATGAGGATCACCTTCCAGCACGCTTCGATCCATAAATGCACCGGGATCACCTTCATCCGCGTTGCAGAGGGCATATTTCACGTCACTTTCTGATTGTCTGGCAAAGTCCCACTTCATGCCGGTCGGAAACCCCGCACCGCCGCGACCCCTGAGACCGGACTTCTTCATTTCTTCGATGATTTCCACATCCGACATCTCAAGGACCGCCTTCGCGGCCGCGACATACCCGTCATTGGCGATATATTCGTCTATGGATTCAGGGTCAATCCCCTTGTTGGACAGGACAATGTATTCCTGGTTTTTAAAGAAGGGAAGTTCATCCATGTAAGGGATCGGCTGTTCTTTCTTCTCATCATCTCCCTGTTCTTTTTCAACCTTTTGTTTTTCGTCAACCATGAAAGACTTCTCCTTTTCTTTCAGCTATTTCATTCTCGCCATGGCATATTTCTTCTGGACTTCGCCGTTCAGAACGTGTCCCTGGAAAATCTCTCTCATTTTATCCGCATCAAGGTCTCTGTATATGACCGCTTCTTCTCCGATACGCCGGATCGTCACATTGGGTTCACTGCTGCACATGCCTGCACAACCGGATATCAGGATCCGGATATCATTCCTGCCGGATTTCTCGAGCTCCTCCTTCAATGCGTCATAAACCTTGTCACCCCCTGAGGCGATACCACAGGTCCCCAGATGAACCGTTATCTGGACTGTATACCCGTCCTTACTTAAAGCCGTTTCACGTCTTACCTTGTCTTTGATCTTTTTCAGATCAGCAGGCGTTACTCTTACCATTACAGGACTCCTTTTGATCCGCCGTTTGAGCAGACCCAAAAAAATTACATCATGTCCATCCATAAATAGCCCTTTTGCCCAGTCTCTGTGTTGTGCTCAAAAAATAATCCTCGGAATATCAACCATATGCCTGCCTGTCCCGTGAAATGCCGTTGTGTTTCTATTTCACTGGGTCGGTTATTTTATTCGCACGCCTTGATCTTGGCCAAAATTCCTCATTTCTGGATGGACACTACATAAATCAGGACTTCGCATTTGAGAGGGCTATTCATACTCCTGAGCAATTTTCAAAGCACTCTCCGGGGTAACGCCCCCGTGGGTGTTTTCATCAACAACCATAACCGGCGCCAGCCCGCAGGCGCCCAGGCACCGGACGGCTTCGAGCGAAAAGCGTCTGTCTTCCGTGGTTGTGCCTACCTCCAGATTGAACTCACTCTTGAGACGGTTGAGTACTTCACCAATACCCCGCACGTAGCAGGCTGTTCCCATACAGACCTTGATGACATGTCTGCCTTTTGGAATCATTGAAAAAAATGAATAGAATGTCACCACCCCATAGACGGTACTGCTGGGCAGATTCAAACCCGCAGCAATATACTCCTGAAGTTCAACAGGCAGATATCCCGTGATTCCCTGGCAATCCGTCAGGACAGGGATGAGGCTCCCGGGAATATCCTTATTTCGCTCAATAATTTCGTCTATTCGGGCCATCACCTCAGGCGTCAGGTCCGGATTGATCTCCTCAAGATTCCGTGGGTACGTCATAAGCAGAACTCCTTGCACCGATTTCACAACCGACTCTTCAAATTCCCTTTCATCCGGTTGAAGGTGTTTTAGAATATGTTTCAGGTAGAAACAACGCCAATCCGCGATTATCTCTTATCCGCCGTTCAAAACTCTGCAAGCGCCACTAATATCCGGAAAGGCATTCCCTGACCCAGTCCGAAGGTTATTCGGAAACCGCTATCCCGGACCGTCTCCTAGCAGAAAAAAAACCAGTTTTCAAAGTTTTTTTGCGCTGCTACAATGACTTCCACGCTGCCAAAAAATATCATCGGATCATCACTCAAGCAAAAGTACTATCCCCGGATGACGCGGATTCTTATCAGTG
>CAYTJI010000416.1:0-2190 GCA_964438065.1 uncultured Desulfobacteraceae bacterium
CTTTACTATATCCGGTATCCCTTCGAAGACAGGGAAGGGCACCTGGTCGTTGCCACGACACGGCCGGAAACCCTTCTGGGAGACACGGCGGTTGCGGTAAACCCGGAAGATGAACGCTACAGCGACCTGTCCGGCACATCCGTCCTGCTGCCCATACTCAATCGATCGATCCCCGTAATCCTGGAGAGTTACGTGGATATGACGTTCGGTACAGGCGCACTCAAGATCACACCCGCCCATGACCCCAATGATTTTGAGATCGGCAACACCCACAACCTGGAACGGATCAAGGTCATTGACGAAAACGGAACCATGAACGAGCTTGCCGGTCCCTACCGGGGCATGGACCGGTTCGAGTGCAGGGAAAAAATTCTGGATGATCTTCGGCAAGCCGGTCTCATGGAAAAAATCGAGCCATATCAAAACGCGGTTGGACACTGTTACCGGTGCCGAACCATGATTGAACCGCTCCTTTCAAAGCAGTGGTTTGTGAAAACAGCCCCCCTGGCAGCAGCGGCCGCGGATGCGGTCAGACAGGGGAAAACAAGGATCATACCGACCAACTGGGAAAACACATATTTCGAGTGGATGGACAATATCCGGGACTGGTGTGTCTCCAGACAGATCTGGTGGGGACACCGCATCCCGGCATGGTACTGCCGGAAATGCGGAGAAATTCACGTGGCGAAGGAAGCACCTCTTGTCTGCGCATCGTGCCGTGGCAATGATCTCGTGCAGGAAACCGATGTCCTGGACACATGGTTCAGTTCGGCGCTCTGGCCATTTTCCACCCTGGGCTGGCCCGATGCAACCGAGGAACTGGAGACATTCTATCCCACCTCTGTTCTGATCACCGGGTTTGATATCCTCTTTTTCTGGGTTGCCAGGATGATGATGATGGGCATTCATTTCATGGGGGATATCCCGTTTCAGAACGTGTATATCCACGCCCTGGTCAGAGATGCTGAAGGCAAAAAAATGAGCAAGTCCAAAGGAAATGTCATTGATCCACTTGAAATCATGGACGAATTCGGAACGGATGCCTTTCGCTTCACCCTGGCCGCCCTGGCCGCTCAGGGAAGAGATGTCAAACTGTCCGAAGAAAGAATCCAGGGGTATCGTCATTTTGTAAACAAGATCTGGAATGCCGCCCGGTTCGTCCAGATGAACCTGAAAGGGGCCGCGACCGCCCTTGCCGATGCCGGGCCCCTCAGCCTCGCCGACCGGTGGATCCTGACCCGGCTGGGGAAAGTCTGTTCGGATGTGTCGGAGGCCCTCGAAGGGTACCGTTTTAATGAAGCGGCCAATCTGTGTTACCAGTTCATCTGGCATGAACTCTGTGACTGGTATCTTGAGATGGCCAAGCACGGCCTTCAGGAAGATGACGCGGCGCGAAAAGCCACCCGGGCCACACTGAAAACAGCACTTCTGGCTTCCCTGAAGCTTCTCCATCCATTCATGCCCTTTGTAACCGAAGAAATCTGGCACAAACTCTGCCCGGATGAATCCAGTATCATGGTTGCCGCGTTTCCGGCGCCGTCCGAATTCGTGGAGGACGGGACGGCAATTGAAAACATGGACCTCCTCATGGGCATCATAACGGCGATACGAAATATCCGCGGTGAGATGAATATCCCCCCGTCAAAGGAAGTTCCAGTGATCGTTGACGCAGCCAATGCAGAGGCCGCCGAAGTATTAGACCGGCATCAGGTTCAAATACGCTCCCTGGCAAGGGTCGGAGACATTACCGTGGATTCCGGAATCGCCAAGCCTGAGGCATCAGCGACGGCGGTGTTCGGCAGACATCAGGTGCATGTGCTTCTGAAAGGACTGCTCAACTTCGAGGAGGAAAAGAAGAGACTTCGTAAGGAAATCAGTAAGATCGAAAAAGAAATTGCCGCATCTGACAAGAAATTATCAAACAAACAATTTCTTGAAAAAGCCCCGAAAGACATCATCTTAAAGGTCAAGGAAAAGGTTGAAAACCTGACTCTCAAACGCGAAAAACTGAAGCAGAACCTGGCCTTTTTTGAGGAAATCCATGATTGACGGCTTCGTAATAAGTCCAATCTCTGCGTTGCGCGGCATCTTTAGTTACTTCCCGCTTGCGGGGATTCCTGAAGATTTGCGCGTCCCCCATTTATCAACGGGGATCTTCGACTTGATCCCGGCGCTTTTTGCTGTGCCGTC
>CAYTJI010000417.1:0-2190 GCA_964438065.1 uncultured Desulfobacteraceae bacterium
TCTCTCCACAGCCTCGCGGACGGTACCGTTCTGACCGACAAACAGTTCAATCCCGGCAGCGGACAGGGTGCGCACCGCATTGGGACCGCAGTTGCCGGTAAGAACGGCCTTTACCCCTTTGGACGCCACGAACTGGGCGGACTGGATACCCGCTCCGCCGCCAAGGGCGATACTTTCGTTGTCAAATGCTTCGAAACTCAAATCATCGGTCTCGACAATAAGAAAATACGCGCATCTGCCGAAGCGCGGGTCGATCTGGGAATCCAGATCCCTGCCTGTTGAACTCACTGCAACTTTCATATATTCCTCCTTCCCGGACCGCAGACCCGCGGTTCCCGTTACGGGAACCCTTGCCGCGCTGGACGAAATTCCGGTCTCCCGCTTTCCACGGCCGCCGAACAAAACAATTTTTCCGGACGCAAATCACATCCGGGCTCTTGTTTATCTGTTCCGAGCATTTTCCGTGCCAAATGCGGAAAAAAGCCGCTTCTCACATAACCTGCGGAGAAACCGCCGAAAATGTATCGCGCGGAAAGCACGAAAAAATATTGCTTTGCAATTATGCAATAACAAAAATATGGAGATATTGCATTTTCGCTATTTTCGGGTTTTCTCTTGGATGGCCCGTTTCATCCATTCCGCCACCCTCACATCATCGACAAAATAGTAATGGGGATTGTAAGGTTTGATATCAAGCACCGGACTCCCGTCAACAGCCTCCAGACCCCTGACCTTCAACGTATTGCTCCTGCGCTCAACCAGTTCCACGGCGGTAATCAGGATCGGGTTGGGCCTGACAGGACTGCACGTCGCGAATACCCCCACCAGAGGGAAATCCTTCCGGCCCATGGGATGCACCTTGATCAGTCCCCGTTTTTCATCCGGGACCCGGTGGGGCCAGTACAGCACCATGATATGTGAAAAATGTTCAAGGCCATCCAGGATGCCGTCAAACCGGCTGTCGATCACAATCTCGGAGAGCATTCCCCGTATCTTTCGGGCGTCTTTCATGACACCTTCCATATCGTGATCCGATTCCAGATCGTCCTCACCAGCGGTCAGGCTGGGCTCCTTGAGCTTGCTGCGAACTACCCCGACCGGTCTCAAAATCAGCTCTGAATGCAGATGGTCACTCGCATTATTGTCCGTCATCATCATTCGATCTCCGAAACACCGCGTCATTTGCGTCGAAGACGATCTTTTCATTTTCCGCAGAAGACCGCTTCCGGATCGACTTTAAAGCACACGGGTTGAAGATATTCCTCCGGCCGGGAAGATATCCCGGCTGCAGACCGTTCCGTCCGTTTTTAAAAGGCGATTTTTGGGCCTCCGTCAATACCGGGAGCCTTTGTCATACCGCTTTTCCTGAACCGCGCTCCCGTCACCGCAGGGCCGTCTTTGTATCCCAGTGCCTTGAAATCCATGACACCGTCCGGCCGGTGGCAGTCGGTACAGGAAAGGGCCTGGCCCTTTGGTACGACCCCGTGATTGATCCGCCAGTACATCCGTGTTTTGACAAAAACGACCTTTCCGCTGTATTTCAGCCCGGCTGCCTTCATCCCGACCTTCGCCGCCTGATTCCAGTCGAAGTGTTTCCAGAATCCTCCCCAGAGGTTGGGGACGATCAGGTAGCCATAAACACCATCCGCCGGCTGCACGGCCTGGTAAAGCTTGTAGGGGGTTATCTTTGCCCGGGGGTCGGAAATCTCCCCAACCGGTGAATTCAAATCCGTCACACCCTGGAGGTTTACAGGATCCCCGGCCAGGTAACGGCGAAAGGTACCGTTGTACCACGCATAAACCGGCTGCACGTTTTTTCGCTTGATCAGAAGGCCCTTTTTCTTTTTGTAGAGCGTGATACAATATGGATCATTTTTTGAGACATGGGTATCCTTTCCGGCCCCGGACCAGTCCCAGAACATCAGGGTGGGCTTAATTCGTGCGAAGGTGGGGATGTGACACGTCTGGCACGCGATCGATTGACAATGATCGTTCAGTTTCCTGCGCAGGGGATGATCATCCGGGTGGGGCCTTTCTTCATGGCAATCCATGCAGGAGACCTCTCCTTCACTGACCGCGCAGGTCGTGCTGGTACCGGCGATCCTGTGCTCCGTGGTCTTGTGACATTCCTGACAGGTGAAATCCTGTCCCCCCATGTGCACGTCCAGGGATTCGGACGGCTGTTTCAGG
>CAYTJI010000418.1:0-2179 GCA_964438065.1 uncultured Desulfobacteraceae bacterium
ACGTATGACCAAACACTATAACACAGTAGATGGAGACTTTTTACGACACCATCATTTTTAACCCATAAATTCTCAGGAGGAGCCATTTTTGTCCTCGCGTTTGGACTTGCTTTGCTGTTTTTCTGCGGCAGACCCGTCATCGCCGTTATCGCACCGTTTGTCAAAAGCAACCACATATTCAAACTGCTTCCGGAATTCCTCCAGTGAAATCCCTGCCGTAGCGGCATATCTGGCCAGTTCATGAGGGTCATCGAAGTCTTCTGCCTTGAGACGAATCATGTAACGCTGGGCCACCATGTAGGATTCAGACTGGATATCCACCATCCGGATTTTCATTTTCCTGGTTTTCGGATCAATAATATCCTTGAAATACATGGGCACAAAATGACCGTCCTGAATGGAAATCATTGCGCCGGATCCCCTGTCGAACAGAAACTTTGAAGCCATGAACCCCAAATCCCGACAGTATTCCATGTCATAGGGGATCGGGTCGGCACAGCGTAATTCGTAACCGATATTTTTGGCCACGATCGTTGTCTTCAGATGAAAATCGTTCAGACGGTCCTGAACGCGGCTTTTCAGAATCTCTCCGAAATTGATCTCGGCCAATCGTATGTTGTCATGGTCGTCCCTTTCCACACTCCAGAGTGCTTTAAAATCCTGGGCATCCAGTTTTTCGACCAATCCCTCGGCCAGCACGGCAACGCCGTCCTTGCTGCCGTAACTGAGCCGCTTAATAATTGCGCCGACCATAATATCGACAAGCTGCCTGAATTTTATTTTCCGGTCACCAAATTCTTCCGGAATCAATGTCAATGTGGCACCGGCCGCCTTCCCAATACCAAGTGCCAGGTGCCCGGCCTTGCGGCCCATGGTGACAATGAAATACCACCGGGACGTTGTCCTGGCATCCGTCATGATGTTTTTCGTAATCTCAACCCCCCAGTGCCGGGCCGTCTGAAAACCGAATGTGCTGATACTCAACGGCAAGTCCAGGTCATTGTCTATTGTTTTCGGCACATGGGCAACGCGGATCCTGCCGTCCGCGACCTGTTCCACCCGATACGCGGAATACGCTGTGTCATCTCCGCCGATGGTAATCAACTGGTCCACATTCAGACGGAGCAGGGAAGAAATCGTGTTTTCAAGATGCTCCTTTTTTCGGGTAGGATTGTCCCGTGAGATTCCGATATGAGAACCGCCCTTGAAATGGATTCGGCTGACGGAATCGATGGTCAGTGGTATGACGTGAGATATCTCGCCGCGCATAATCCATTTGAAACCGTCCTCAATACCGATGACTTCCGCCCCTGAAAGGATCGCGCGGATTGTTGCCGCGCCGATCACACTGTTAATGCCGGGGGCGGGTCCACCGCCAACCAGGATTGCTGTTTTTTTTGGATAAACGGACATACAAGGACTCCTTTCCGCCGATGTTGACAACTCTCCGCCCACATGGACAGCTACTTAGTGCCCATCCAGAAAATAAATGAAATTCGGGGCACGGGTGAGTTTCCGACCCCGAAATGCGAAGTTTTACGCAAGGCCAAGGAAATCAAGGGATTATGCGGAGGCGTACATCCGGTACGCCGCCCGGTCTGATATTCAATGTCCTGCCCATGCCCGGATCCGGCGGCTTGCCGTTTTCATCCGGGCTCACGTACGCAATGAGGTTGACGATCCTGACTCTTGCGCGCTTTCTTCTTTCTCCCGTCAGGCCTTTTCCCCGGTGGTCCCGGAGCCGCTGACGTCTTGATTCTTCCGGATTAGGTACGTCCGCCCTTCAGGAAACGGCTGCTCAGCACGGTTGCCACGGTACTCCCGGTACAGCCCTAACCCATGTTTTTATGTGTTACGAAATTAGCCCCGGCGGGTCAAGAGAATAAAGGACAGGTCCTTGATGTGGCCATGGGAGATCGTCGCAATGCCGTCTATCCGGCCCGGTTGGGTTTCCGGATGAAAAGTGTTGATATATCGTCCCGGGCGGTCAATAATGCGTTGCAGGCGGCATTGAGGGAAGGCCTCCGTCTGGAAGCCCGGGTCTGTGGATCTTGAAACCTAAAACCTGCATATAATATCAGCAAGTTATGGGAACGTTGTGCTTGCATGACACGCATCAATTTTAATGCGGCCATAAAGGCTGCGGTTTTTGAAAACAGTTTACCCTCCGGGAGCGCCG
>CAYTJI010000419.1:0-2173 GCA_964438065.1 uncultured Desulfobacteraceae bacterium
CATTCTTGAGGCTATAATGGGGCAGCTCTACATTGCCATTCTGATCACCCGATTTGTGGGGATTCACATCTCTCAGTTCATGGAAAAGAAATATTCAGAGCCGGAAAGACAGAAACAACTCTGACTCATGCTTCCGAAAAAAGCGGGTTCAGACAGCTTCGGACCCATGACGAACGGGAGCATTAACGGAGAACATCGTTGAGATGAAGCCCTGCGGGAGGAAGCGTTTTCCTCCGGTCCAGGCCTCACGGGTGGGTTGTTTCAGGGGGGTATAGACGGGGATGTCCCTTCCTTTGGTTGAATTGAGAGGCACAGATGAACACGCTCAGAGAATTCCGGCTGGTTGTTGTTGACGTATGGCAAAAAGGTCTCTACGGAATTGATATCGGGCGTATTGTAACCGCCGTCCTGATTTTTCTGGGATTTCTGCTCGTACGAAGACTGTTCACCCGGGTGGTTATCCACAGGCTCAAGGCGATTTCGAGGCGTACGAAGACCCGTCTGGATGATGAGGCCCTGGAGGTCCTGGAAAAACCGGTTTCCTTTATTCCGGTTGTGGTGGGTGTTTTTTTTGCGACCGATTACCTTCCTCTCAGTGGCGCGCTTGCCGGTATTGCCGACCGCATCGTACGTTCCCTGGTCGTATTGGTTATCTTCTGGGGTATAGTCAATCTCCTGCGGCCTTTGTCGGAGGTCTTCCGTCAGCTTGAAGACCTGCTGACAACCGCGTTGGTGGATTGGCTGATCAAAGCGACAAGAATCGCCTTCATATTCGTCGGTGCGGCCACGGTCCTTGAAATATGGGGGATTCAGATCGCCCCGATTCTCGCCGGGCTGGGCTTGCTGGGTGTGGCGGTGGCACTGGGGGCACAGGACCTTTTCAAAAACCTGATCGCCGGTCTTCTTGTCATTGCTGAAAAGCGTTTCACCAAAGGGGACTGGATCAAGGTCGACGGTGTGGCCGAAGGTATCGTCGAGACAATCGGGTTCCGTTCTACCCTGATCCGTCGATTTGACAAGGCACCCGTTCATGTCCCCAATTCCAAACTTTCCGACCATTCACTTACCAATTTCAGCGCTATGACGCACCGGCGGATTTTCTGGATCATCGGGGTTGAGTACCGCACGACAATTCCTCAGCTGCGCGAGATAAGAGACAGTATTGAGTCATTTATTGTTGAATCGGATGATTTTGCAAAGCCCCCCGAGGTTCCCATGTTTGTCCGGGTGGATCGTTTCAGTGATTCATCCATAGATATCATGGTGTACTGTTTTACAAAAACAACCCAGTGGGGGGTGTGGCTGGAAATCAAGGAGCGGCTTGCTTACCGGATCAAGGAGATCGTGGAGGAGGCCGGGACGTCCTTCGCGTTTCCCAGCCGATCCATATACATTGAACCCATGGATTCAGGCCCGGCGGAAGTATTTGTTCCGCCCGGAACGACAGGATCACAGGAACCTGTGCAACGATGAGTCCCATGATGAAAGGAGGTGGCAGTGATGTTTTTTAAACAGTTTATTGTGGAGGGAATGGGATGCCTTTCCTATCTTATCGGATGCCCGCAGGCCAGAGTTGCATGCGTAGTGGATCCCAAAAGAGATGTCCAGGACTATATTGATCTGGCCAGAAACAATGGGATGGAAATTACACATGTTTTTGAAACCCATGTGCATGCCGACCACGTGAGCGGGAATCAGGAACTCCGCTCCCGGACGGGCGCGGACATTTACTTCCTGGAGGGCACGCCTGTTCAGTTTGAACATAAGGAAGTGAAAGAAGGCGACAGGATTGAACTGGGAAATGCCGGTCTGGAATTTATCCGAACGCCCGGGCATACCCCGTTTTCCATCTCCATACTGGTTACCGATAAATCCAGAAGCAGGGACCCCTGGCTGGTGCTTACCGGAGACTGCATGTTCGTGGGTGATGTGGGCAGGCCCGATCTTGCCGGAGAGGATCTGCTCGAAGAGCAGGTGGAAAATCTTTATGTGTCACTTCATGAGAAACTGGGAAAATTGCCCGGGAGCATGGAAATCTTTCCCGCTCATGGGCAGGGGTCCCTCTGCGGAAAGGGAATGAGTGCAAAACCCAGTTCCACCATCGGGTTTGAGAAGAAGAACAACCCGGCCCTGCTTCTTTCACGGAAAGATTTTGAAGAAGAATTTACCCGGG
>CAYTJI010000420.1:0-2170 GCA_964438065.1 uncultured Desulfobacteraceae bacterium
GTTGACAATCAAGGTGGTTTTTCCTATATTTCACAAAAACAGACAGCGATGAAGTCCGCTATATGAACCGCCTCCGTTGGGCTGATGACTTCTATCTCCATTATTGATCTGGGGTAGGAGTCTGCACATGCCTACCCCGCCTGAAATACCAGGTGCGGTTCATACCGATACCCTGCAGGTACCTGGACCTGGCAGGGTTTTTTTATGAGGAGGCGACAACGATGCTTGACCACTATAAAAAACTCAGGACGCAACTTATCGGGAACATCGAACAACTGGAGAAAATATCCTTTGGCCGCAGTAATACGAAAATTGCGGACAACTTCAGAGAAATCCGCGACAAACTGATCGAGAACCGGTTTCACTTGGTGGTGCTGGGCCAGTTCAAAAGAGGGAAATCCACTTTTATCAACAGCATCATCGGTGACAGGATACTCCCGACCTCCGTGGTCCCTCTCACCTCCATTGTGACCATGCTCAAGTACGGGGAGGTAGAGAAGATAGAGGTTATCTTTGAAGAAGGCGGGCGGCAGGTCATTTCACGGGATAATCTGCCGGATTATGTGACTGAACGGGGCAATCCAAAAAATATGAAAAAAGTCAAGCATGTGGAAATAGCTTTCCCTTCCGCATTTCTGAAAGACGGTGTCTTCATTATAGACACACCGGGAGTGGGATCCACCTTTGAAAACAACACGGAGATCACTTACAATTACCTCTCGAGGGTGGATGCGGCTCTCTTCCTGCTGGCCGTGGACCCGCCCATAAGCCAATCTGAGATAGAGTTTCTCAAAGACGTGGAGCAGTATGTGGAGAAGATCTTTTTTATCCAGAACAAAATTGACTACCTGGATGAGGAAGAATGGCAGGAATCCATGACTTTTTCGAAGCAGGTCATAGAGCAGGCCCTTGGAAAAGACGGCATTGAGATCTATCCGCTGTCGGCCAAGCTGGCCTTGGAGGCCAAGAAATCAGGAGACGAGACACTGCTGAAACAAAGCAGGCTTCCAGAGTTCGATGCGGTTCTCGGCAGGTTTTTGCTAAAGGCCAAGGGGAAGACCGTATTACGTTCCGCCCTGAACGGCACCCGGAAGCTCCTGTCAGACGAGGAACTCACCATGCAGCTGGAAAGCCAGGCCATTGAGACACCGCTCGCACAGCTGGAGAAAAAAATCGAATTATTCCATGAAAAAATGGAAACTATCAAGCGGGACCGTGAAGATATCAAGTACTATTTTGACGGGGAAATACAGCGCATCATCGATGTACTGGACCGGGATCTGCAAAGGCTGAAGGAGCGCGTGATACCCAGGCTATTGAACGAACTCGAAGAAAAAGGCAAGGCGAACAAAGACATGGGCATATCTGAATATATAGAGACAATGGAGTCCACCCTCCACGACGGGGTTGTCCGCACCTTTGATAATTGGATTATTCAGGAGGAAGAACGCCTGAACGAACAATACGCGCGTGTATCCAAGAAATTTTCCGAAAGCACGAATGAAATCATCGAGGCCATTATAAAGGCCTCGGAAGAACTTTTTGACCTAAAAATTGAGAGATTCAGATCGGATGAGACCCTTGTCACCGACAGCAACCTCTACTATATGCTGGGCGATTCTCCGAAATTCTTCGACCCTGAAGGGGCGTTTGATTTTTTTTCAAAGCGCCTTGTCCCCCGGAAATTTTCACACGGAATGGTCCTGAAAGATCTCAAAAAAAAGCTCCCGGGTATGATTGACAAAAACTGCGGCAGAGTCAGATGGGATTTCATGGACCGCATCAAGCGGAGTTTTATGAACTTCCGCTGGGACCTCAACCTGAAGATCGATGCAACCGAACAGGGTAGCAGGCAGGCCATTGATAAGGCCATCCTGTTGAAAAAGCAAAGCACGCTGGATGTGCAAAAGGCGAAGGCAGACATCAAAAGGGAGCTTGATAATATCCATGCGCTGAAAGCAGCGCTCAAAAAAACCGAAAAGGCCGTACAATCTCTGTAGTAATAACCGATTCCCTTTAAATCCTTTACGACCTCGATTTCTCCTGGTATCCTTTTTCTTTTTTTACTATCTGCGTATCTCCTCTTATAATGGTCTGTCTTTGCAACCTCCCATATAACGGGGTACCAGATGGTTTTCCGTTTTTTTGCTAATTCACGTGCAAAGTTCGG
>CAYTJI010000421.1:0-2155 GCA_964438065.1 uncultured Desulfobacteraceae bacterium
CCTGTTGAAAGCACTTTGTCGAAGGGTAAACGTTTCCGGGTCTTTATCCAGACCCACCGCCTCTGCCCGGAGGGCTTTGTCATTGAGGAGATGTTCCGGAAGAATACCGATCGCCCATGTGCCCAGCGCAGGAGAATAGAGGCGCTTGTAGACAATCCGGACCGTGAGAGGATCTATAACCTCCACTGTTTTCACCGGTTCATAGTCCGACACACGCGGAGACAGATTCCGGGGATTCATGATCGCTTCGTAGGTAAACTTGACATCTTTGGCACTGAATACGTGTCCATCATGAAATCTGACATCCGGTCTCAGATGGAAAACAATGACCGGGTTATGCTCCGTGGCCGGAAGAAATCTTTTTGCACAGGCATCCAGGATGTCCGGTCCCACCGGTTGATCCGTGGTCAGGTACTGCTTTCCATTGAATGTTGAAAAATAGGTCTTGCCGAGGATCCGTGAGAGATTCCAGAAGATGTCCTGGTCGACTTTTTGCAAATGCATCCGAATCCTGGCCGGAGCGTCAATCTGGACTCTGATTTTCGAAGTGGGATGCTTTCCCGCGGGATTCCTGTCTTCCCAGGTCTTCACGAATTGATGGGGGGGGGAAACGGAGATCCTGTTTATGTTCTGCAGGGAGGAAGACAGACCGGGATTGGACGGATATGTTCTGCGTTTGGCCGCCCGGAGAAGTGCCGCTACGGCCTCGGCATCCATTTTTCCCTGTCCGGGAATCGGTACTGAATCGTTGATGTAGAAAAAGGCGTCTTCATGCACATCCCAGGACGTGGCGAGCCTCCCCCGGAACCGGAGATTTTCATCCCGGTCGATGAGACCTTCGAAAACCTTTGACTCGATATTGCTGCTGGCTGAATCCGCCGAAAGAACGGGATTCAGAAGACTGGCATCGCCAATGGAAGCGGTGATATATTCATTGAGACGCTGAGGGTTGCCTCGGGTCTGTTCATCGTAGGTTGGTACCCAGAAGTAGGATTGGACAAGAAAGACGATAACAAACGCGGGGAGCAGTATGAGAACGCGTTTCACGGTCATGGCACTCGAGGTGAAGGTAGGCAGACATTTTGAGACCTTTGAAAAGCGACCTCTTTTGCACCAACTCGGCGCTTGCCTGTGCGTTGCCTGTCCCGTCCGGACGGCAGACAGGTCAGGCTCAAATTATAATCCTCGAAATATTCAACCTAAATCCTGCAAACTCGGCACTCCCGCAGGGTAAACTGTTTTCAAAAACTGCAGCCTTTATGGCCGCATTTGGATCGATGCGTGACATGCAAGCCCGGCATTTCCATAACTCTCTGATATTAAAAACACAACTTCCTTTTTTGAAAATAGTTTATGCAGGTTTTAGGTTCAATATATTTATGCGGTTATAATTTTCGCCGTCCTTCTGGCTTGTCAGCGGGAGATCTCCGACTTGATTGGTCACAAAATCGGTCATTTTCAAATGACTCATTTTGAAGTTCGTCCAGGGCAGGATCATTATACGCAACCGGTTATTGTCGTCAAGTAAAGTTTGACCGGAATACTCAGGAGGAACAATCTGAAACCGGCTGCTCCGGAAAACACATTAGAGGAACATTCCCCGGGTTCTGAATCCACTGAACGGGCTACAGAAAGCCGTCTGTTGATTGGACAGGATGTTTTTCAATAAATGTCTTTACAGCGTTATGATCAGGATCTTCAATCAGTTTGCATATCAGGATCTCAAAAAGATCAAAATGACCGTTCCCGGATTCCTCCTGGAGGCGTGTCTCTATGTAGTCAGCGTCATTGCACATCCTGAAGGCCTCATCCGGACGGTAACGTTCCTGATCGGATTTCCTCAGGAAACGAATGATCTCCCTCTCTTCACCATGGGTTCTCAGATATTGGGAAACCGTTCTCAAATAATATGAAAAAGCGCTTTTTTTGTACCGGATCACATTTTCCATGTCACAGGATTCGTGATACCGGCGGATCCGTTGTTTCAACCGGATACAGGAGGCCTTTCCGGGACGCTCCCCGGAGGGTTCCTGATCAAGGACCTCCCTTCTGAGTTGTTTAACAACTGCGGGAACCAATGCCTTCCTGCGTTCGACAATTGAAACAGGTCAATACCCCAACCGCCTCAGCGCGCGCGTATCCCTGCTCCAGTTTT
>CAYTJI010000422.1:0-2154 GCA_964438065.1 uncultured Desulfobacteraceae bacterium
CGGGCCGGCGCGCTGCCGGCACCGGTCAAGATCATCGAAGAACGAACGGTCGGCCCCTCCCTGGGAAAAGACTCCATTGAAAAAGGCCGAAACTCCATGATCATCGGCGGAATCCTGGTGATCGTGTTTATGATCGTCTATTATTCGATTGCGGGTCTCATCGCAGATCTTGCCCTGATTCTGAACGTCCTCTTCATCATGGCCGGACTCGCCTTCTTCGGCGCGACGCTCACGCTTCCCGGAATCGCCGGAATGATCCTTACCATCGGCATGGCGGTGGATGCGAATGTCCTGATTTATGAGCGGATTCGCGAGGAAATCCGTCTGGGGAAAACACCCCGATCGGCCATTGAGGGCGGGTACGGCAAGGCCATGGTTACGATTCTCGATGCGAATGTGACGACACTGATCGCTGCGCTGGTCCTGTTCCAGTTCGGGACCGGTCCGGTCCGGGGCTTTGCGGTGACCCTCAGTATCGGCATCATCAGCAGCATGTTTACGGCCATATTCATTACCCGGATCATCTTCGACTACCTCTATATCCGGAAAAGGATGAAAAAAATTAGTATATGACCGTCTACCGACCACCGGTTCAATTTTAAAAGCATCATTTGAAGCTTGGGGAGACAGATGGAGTTTATTAAGCCTGGCATCAATATTGACTTTATCGGGAAGAGAAAAATTGCATTTCTGTTCTCCGGCATGATGATTCTGGCAACGGTTATCCTGCTTATATGGAGAGGGGGACCGAATTACGGGGTCGACTTTGCCGGCGGGGTGATGATACAAATCAGGCTCGATCACAAATACCCGCCTGCTGAAATCAGACAGTCACTTAAACCGCTGGGGCTCGATGACAGCATCATCCAGGAATTCGGCGAATCCAGTCAGTGCGAATATCTCATCCGCGTGAGGCAGACCCATATCGAACTGACGGGGCTGAGCGAAAAAGTGGAACAGGCCCTGAGATCCACATTTGGAAAAAATATCGAAATCCGACGAGTGGAGATGGTTGGGCCTAAAGTAGGCAAGGATTTGAGACAGAAGGCCCTGTTCGCTGTTTTCTATGCCATACTCTTCATTGCCATTTATATTTCCGGACGTTTTGAACTCAAGTGGCTGATGAGCATGGTAATGGCCCTGTCCCTGGCAGTCGTTGTCACGGTTGCCTCCGGATTCGGCATGAGTGTGGCATGGCTGATCATCGTCGCCATGATCGTTACCCTCAGCCTGTGCTGGTTCCTGAACCTCAAGTATGCGCTGGGTGCCATAATCGCCCTTGTTCATGATGTCACCATCACGATCGGGGCCTTTGCCCTCACGAACAAGGAATTTTCTCTTGCCATTATTGCCGCGATTCTCACCATCGTGGGCTACTCCCTTAATGACACGATTATTGTTTTCGACCGGATCCGGGAAAATACAAGACGGTTCCGGAAAAAACCGTTTGAAGAGGTAATTAACGCCAGTATCAATGAAACACTGAGCAGAACAATCCTGACATCATCAACGACGCTGGTCGTGGTCCTGGCCCTGTTTCTTCTGGGCGGTGGGGTAATCCATGACTTTGCCTTTGCGCTGCTGGTGGGGATTGTCGTAGGGACCTATTCATCCATCTTTGTGGCAAGTCCCATGCTCCTGCTCTGGGAAGCCCGCACCACTGGAAGATCCTGAGCAGACCGCCTTCCGGAGTTGTGAAACAATGATGGGAGTCCGCACGGGGGCTGACCAGGGTCAGCCCCCGTGCGGAAATAAATCCCTGAGGGCGGAATTTGCCCGAAACAAGGCACGAAAACTTGAGTCGGATATTGGGCAAAAGGGCCATTTATGGCTGGGCACTATCTGACATTTCCAGGTTTTTTCCGGCCGTAACGCAGATATCGGGGAAAGTCCTGTTTGTGGATGTGTACTGCCCGACGTTATGGTACATCCGGAGTTTTGCCGATTGAGGACAGAACACCACACAAAAAAACGGTCCCGCACCATTCCACTGGTTATCTTACTGGCGGCAGTGGCGGTCACTGTCTCCGGTTGGGGGCTGTGGCATGGACTGAACCCGTCTCATCCCAGATTCAATTCCCTTCTCATAAGTGTCAATGGGGAACCCCGAAACATCCTGCCGGGGGAAACCATCGCCATCCATGCAACCGACAA
>CAYTJI010000423.1:0-2145 GCA_964438065.1 uncultured Desulfobacteraceae bacterium
CAACGTAAGTGTGCCGCGGCCGTTGGCCTTTCGGCCTTGCCACGCGCCTTCATATTTTCTGCCGTCCCGCCATGTTGCAATACCCCATCCGTCAATCCGGTCCGATTTCCATGTACCGGAGAAGACGGTTCCATCATGAAAGGTCATGGTCCCACGGCCGTTTTTCCTCCCCGCTTTCCAGTCGCCTTCATATATTCTCGTGTCCGGATAAACGAAGGTCCCATGACCGTCACGGCAGTCTCCTTTCAGACATCCGGCATACGTGTGCGAAGTGGACCCGCACAGGAGGACCAAAGAAAGAAACAGGATCCTTTTCATTTTGCTTGTTATCCAAACATGGACGGTTGTTATTTCTTTATTCAGCATCTCTGGTAATATATGCAAATCTCGGGCCGTTATGATTTGGTTTGCGAATCCAAAGGAAAGAATCCCAGTCCTGTTCCACACGGAGTTCGCAGGCGAAATGATTCTTCCGGCACGTATCGAAGGGGGCGGTCATACATGCGGACAGACGCAATTTCCAGGTTGCCGGGGACTTGACGCGAATGGGGGCCGAAAAATCGTTGCGGGTAGTGTCTGCACGTTATATCACCTAAAACCTGCATAAACTGTTCTCAAAAAACGATTTTCTGATATCAGGGGATAAAATATGCATTCTTTTCAAATAACCGAAAAAAAGACTTGATTTTATGCTGCAGCCGGTTTATCCTTGGCGAAACCAATACGGTTGCGTCTGTATTGGTACTGCGGTTTCGTAACAGAGGGGAAAGATCCATTTAGCACAAGTGGCAACCTGAAGTTGGAAATCACAAAATATCTATTGAAAGGAGGGTGTCACTGTGGCTAATGGAATTGTAAAGTGGTTTAATGACAGCAAGGGCTTTGGATTCATCGAACAAGAAGATGGTCCGGACGTGTTTGTCCATTTTTCAGCAATCAAGTCAGAGGGTTTCAAGTCGCTCAGCGAAGGCGAGCGGGTTACCTTTGATATTGAGCAGGGCAAAAAAGGCCCCGCTGCAATAAATGTCATTGCCGGCTAATCTCATTGTTTTGATCAGAAAAGGGCAGCCATCAAGTCATGATGCGCTGCCTTTTTTGTCGGCGGAATGGCGGTTGCGCCGGGGACCATGTAACCAGTAGGCTACGTCTGCAATGGCGGATACTGAAGTGCCCCCTGGGATTTAGCTCCTGCCGGCCTGTCAGTCAGTGCGGCTGGACCGGGATTTGGGAATGCGGGAAGTTCAAAGGGATGAAAAACTGAATGCCAGACTCGTTTGCCTTCACATGGGGGATCATGATCTGATCGAAGACATCGAGCTATCGTGCGATAAAGTTTATACTGTCGGGAGGAACTCCAACAGCAGTATCTCACTGAATATTGAGGATGTATCCGGCAAACACGCTGAATTCGGATTCAGCGATAACGCGTGGAATATTATCGACTGTAACAGTACAAACGGGGTTTATATAAATGGCGAAAAAATCAGTATACACAAATTGAGTAACGGTGACCAGATTCAATTGGGTTCGGCCTTGTTCCGTTACCAGGAAGGCAAGGTTTCCACCCACCGTCTTCCGTTTCCGGTAAATGGAAAATTCGTGGCCTTCTCCGTTCTGGGCGTGTTGTTTTTGTCTGCGGGCATTTTTCTTTCCCATTCGTACCAGAAAAAAGAACCTGCGCTCGAAAAGGAAGAACCTGTCCGGTTTCAGGTTTCTGAATCCCGCAAACAACGGATCCGTGACATCCCCGGCATTTCAAGAGACGAACTTGTTCTGAAAAGAACCACGGAGTTAAAAATCTACTATGACGCTGAAAATAAGAATGTGCTGATTTTTGATTTTCCTAATTTGCATCAGAACGGCCTCATGTTCAATCGGATGCTTGCCTTTGTGGAGGGCCCCGGCGTGACCCGCGATGCACTTCTGGGTGACCGGGACCTGTTGAAATTCATAGAAAAAAGAAAGCTGACATTCGAGACGTTTTCATTTGGCAATGATTTTTCCGTAAAAGACATGGTGACGTTTTTTAACCTCGCAAAACGGAGCTCCGTAAACCTCAACAGGGAGGAAATCAGGCTGCGAAACATATTATTGGATCAAAAATTCATGAAGGTTGGTCCCAGTGGAGAATTTTCGACGACCCCG
>CAYTJI010000424.1:0-2144 GCA_964438065.1 uncultured Desulfobacteraceae bacterium
ATCCACGTCAAGGACGGGATCTGGGACCCCCAGGCCCGCGAGACCCGCCCGATTCGCCGCGGGCCGAACCAGTGCCCGCACCTCCCACTGATTGCCCCGCAGCCGTTGTGTCAGGCTGTGACCGATAAACCCTGTTGCTCCGGTGAGGGCAATGACAGAAGGCATGTCAACCGGCGCGTTCCGCAATCGCAAACTTCTGTCCTTCAGGGCCCATCTGTCCCGGTTGTTCCACAGTCACCCTTTCAAGGAACCTGCGTCGGGCTTCAAACCTGGAGAGTTTTCCGGAGGTGGTACGGGGGAGCGTGTTTCGGGGCACAAAATAGATCAGGCAATCAATGCCGAGTTCTTCAAGCACCATTCGGTTCAGACGTTCTATGAGCGCGGAGCGTTTGGTCTCATCAGACTCCCGACACTCAATCATGACAACGGCTCTTTCCTCTCCCCCGGGTCCGGGGACTGAAAAAGCGGCGGCATCCCCGCTTCTGACCTCCGGTTGGATCTGGGCCAGATATTCCAGATCCTGTGGCCAGATATTCCGGCCTTTGATGATGATCAGATCCTTTTCGCGGCCCGTAACCACAATTTTGTCCGCTACACGGTAAACGATATCTCCCGTATTCAGCCATCCGTCGGGAGAAAGAACCTCGCGGGTTGTTTCCGGATCCCCGAAATAACCGGACATCACGCTCGGGCCCCGCAAATAGAGTGTCCCGCAGTGCCGTTCCGGCAGTACCCGTCCCTGAGCATCCCGAATCTCGATCTCATAAGTCGGAAGAGGAACGCCGCAGTTGACAAATGTCTTTACGTGGGTCGAATCCGAACGTGATGCGGTATCCACAGGAAAGGCCTCTCCCTTGCGGGCAAGTCGCTCCCCGTCCACATGGTCCAGTTCCATCCCCTGCCCAAGAGGCATGAAGCTGACGGCCAGAGAACATTCGGCCATACCGTAACACGGAACAAAGGCACTTTTGTTGAATCCGCAGGGCTCAAAAATCCGCGCGAAATCCTCAAGTGCGCCGGGATGGATCATTTCCGCGCCGACCCCCGCAATACGCCAGCTGCTGAGATCAAAATCTTCCAGATCTTTCTGTCGCACGCGACGGACACACAGTTCATACCCGAAAGGCGGGCTGAAGGAAATTGTCCCCTGATTACGCGTCATCATCGTCAGCCACTGCCGGGGTCTCATGGCAAAGTCCCGGGTACTCATATAATCCACAGACATCTGCGTGGCCACGGGAACCAGTACCAGTCCGACCAGCCCCATATCGTGATAGAAAGGGAGCCACGATACACACCGGTCTCCGGGGCGAATTTTTACGCCGTAAATGCTGATGTCAGCCAGGTTGCTCATGACCTCGGACTGGGTGATCATGACACCCCTGGGGAATCGCGTGCTTCCGGAAGTATACTGGAGGTATGCCAGTTCATCCCCACCCAGGGGCTGCAGGGCTGCAGTGTTTTCCGGAAGGCTGGAAAAGGTCTTTGGACTGCCTGTAAAACGAAGATTCAGCCCCGCTGTCGCTTCTGTCAGAAACCCAAGGAATGTATCCGGAGCAATGGCTATCTCAGCCCCGCTGATCTCAATCAATCTCCGCAACGGGGCCACAAATGTCTTGTGTCCACCCATATGGACAAAAGCGGGCAGGGGTACGGGAATCAGACCCGCATACTGGCAGGCGAAAAAGAATCGGAGAAAATCCGGGTCCGTATCCGCTATCAGAGCAACCCTTCCACCGCGCGCCACCCCAAGACCGCAAAGCCTTTTGGCCACGGCAAGGGCTTGTTCGCGCAATTCTGCGTAGGGCAGTGTGGCACAGACCGTGCCGCCGCGATAAAAATTGTACCCGGTATCACCCTGTGCGGCGTAATCCAGAGCATCTGCCAGGCTTGAAAAATCCGCCATCCGCAAGGGCAACCCGCTCTGCGTGGGTGTTGCATGTTCAGGATTCTTATCCTTCATCATATTCATAGTGCGTGAAACCCCTCCATTAAAAACCGATTCATCCCTGTTCACTTCCCGGGCAACAATTAAGGATTTTCTACATATCCTGACACCTAAAACCTGCATAAACTGTTCTCAAAAAAGGAGTTATGGGAATGCCGGGATTGCGTGTCCCGCATCAATCCGAATGCGGCCATAA
>CAYTJI010000425.1:0-2131 GCA_964438065.1 uncultured Desulfobacteraceae bacterium
GTCGATACCGCCTCACGACACCGCTATGCGCAGGCCTGGCAGTCGAAGGATCTGCCTGCTGACCCGGGACTTACCGTGGTGGAGATGATGAACGCCGCGGTAAACGGAAAAATCAGGACCATGTGGATCATGGGCGAAGACCCCCTTAACTCCGATCCGAATACAAACCATGTTCATGCGGCCCTGAACGCGCTGGATTTTCTTGTCGTCCAGGATATTTTTCTGACAGAGACCGCCCGTATGGCGGATCTGGTCCTTCCGGCGGCCGCTTGGGCCGAAAAGTCCGGTACGTTTACAAGCACGGAACGTCGCGTCCAATGGTTTGATCAGGCGGTCTCCCCCCCCGGAGAGGCCATGGCTGATTTGTGGATCATCAGCGAAGTGGGCAGACGGCTCGGTCTGAATCCGCGAAAAACCGACGCGGCCCTTATCCTGTCGGAAATCAATGATGCCATACCGGCTTACAGGGGTGTCACCCGCAAACGGGCTGCCGAACCCGGCGGGGTCGTCTGGCCCTGTCCCGGGCCGGAACGTCCCGGTGCTTCGATCCTTTATCAGGACAGATTTTCCTCCCCGGACGGAAAAGGGCGCTTCCACCCCGTCCGGTACCGTCCACCCCCTGAAACGGAAAGCGAATTATACCCCCTGCTACTGAGTACCGGGCGCCTGGCCGTACACTACAATACGGGGTCAATGTCCCGACGTACTGAGAGCCTGCAGGCGCGAAGTCCTGTAAGTCATATCGAGATGCATCCGGAGGATGCGGGCTCGCTGTCCATTAATTCCGGTGAAAGGGTGAAAATCGTCACAGCCCGCGGTGAATTTACGACCCGGGCAAAAATTACAAACACCGTGAAACGGGGAATTGTTTTCCTGCCGTTTCATTCCCGGGGAGTCAACCGGCTGACCAGTGATGCCCTGGACAGTGAATCCAAAATCCCGGGTTATAAGATTTCTTCGTGTAGAGTGGAAAAGGCGTCCGCCAATGAAAAAACACGTCTTTGTCGATTTTAAGCGCTGCGTCAACTGCCTGGCATGCGAGGTTGCCTGTCAAAGAGAGCACGCGGGATTCAGCCTTATCCGAATCGTTGTCGTAGACGATTACTTCGCCGTGCCGCTGACATGCCGGCACTGCGACCCGGCCCCGTGTATCTCGGCATGCCCCACCCGGGCGTTATGTTCAAATGGCGCGGGTCTGTCGCTTGATCCGGAAAAATGCAATGGCTGCACATTATGCGTGTTTGCATGCCCTTTTGGTATGATGCGTTTTGGGAACGCGGCGACCTTTCCCGCCGCGTGTGATGGGTGCGCGGGACGAACCGCTCGCGGTCTGGAGCCGGCCTGTGTGACGACGTGTCCTACGGGTGCCCTGCGCTATGGCGATTATGAAAGCGTTATGGCCACGGGAAGGCATCACGCGTCGGCTGAAATTGTCCGGGCACAGCCTGGGATAAATACAGAATCATGAGTATTGCAAGAAGACTGAAAATTGACATGGGCCGGTGTTTGGGTTGCAGGGCCTGTGCCCAAAGCTGTCCATCGGGCCTTATCAGTTGCCATGACATAAACGGCATCCGCCGGATCCGCTTCATCAAGACATGTTCGGAGTCGTGCACGAACTGCGCGGATGCATGTTCCGAGAAGGCCATTCATCTGTCGGCCGCGACTGATGCACAACCGGGTCTCATGACATTTGAATTTCCCCTGGCCCGATGTTCCGCATGCGGGAATACCTATCATGCCACCGAAAAGATGATCAAAAAGTTACGCACCTTGTTATCAACCTGCCTTCGCCTTGAAGACCCGGACTGGGCACACCTGTGCCTGTCATGTCGGCGCGCACATGAGGCGCAATATGCCGCCGGGAGAGGGCTGATGTAGGATAATCAGAAAATGAAAAAATGTAAGTGATCACGGGGTGTGATCACCTACATTTTGTTGGAAAGGTTCATCGAATGCATGGCTCAAGTAGTCCTATTCTCGAATAACCTCCTTGAGCATCTGCTCTTCATCCTTTGAAACCGCTTCCCCCATAACCTTGGCAATATTTCCACCGAACATCTTCCCCATAAGGCCCATGTTCATTTCTGAAATGTATATCTTGCCATCTTTTCCTTTATAAACGCCCCAA
>CAYTJI010000426.1:0-2126 GCA_964438065.1 uncultured Desulfobacteraceae bacterium
GCTCTGTTCATGTGGGCCAGGGGCATGCCCTGGGACAAACTTTTGGAGTTTGTTTCGGTTGATGAGGGGGATCTGGCGTCTCTGGTGATGAGAACCGCCGATCATCTGAGGCAGGTAGCCAACCTGAAGCAAACCCATCCGGAACTGGCTGACGTGGCGGAACATGCGGTTGAAATGATACTCCGGGAACCGGTATTTATTGATTGAAGGAAATCCGCGTTGTTATTCCTTTGTCCGGATATGCGCAACAGCCCTTTCCATCCTCTTAAGCACGGTCTCTTTGCCCAGCACTTCCATTACCTCGAAGATCCCCGGGCTCACGCTCCGGCCTGTCAGCGCCACCCTGAGTGGCTGAGCTATCTTCCCCAGCTTAATGTCTTTGCACTCCAGGAATTCCACGAATATCTTTTCCAGTGCCGGCTGGCTGAAATCGGGGGTATCCCGAAGCTTCTCTTTCAGATCCTCCAGCAAATGCAGGATGCCGGGCTTTAAAAATTTTTTTGCGGCTTTTTCATCATAGGAAATATCATCCTGGAAATAGAAAAGGGCCCCCTCCGCCATATCGACCAGTGTCCTGCTTCTTGCCTTGAGTGTGGCAACGGCCTGCCGGACCCGATCCTTGTCCGGGGCTTTTATTCCCAAACGGTGCAGGAAGGGAAGAACCGCTTCCGTGAGGATTTCATCCGGGGTGTTCCGGATGTACCAGGCATTCAGGTCGAGCAATTTTTCAGGGTTAAAAATTCCCGCGGATTTTCCCACATTTTCAAGGGAGAATTTCTCGATCAGCTCTTCTTTTGAGAATCTTTCCTGATCGCCGTACGACCACCCCAGTCTGGCCAGTGAATTGAGCAGAGCGTGGGGGAGATAGCCCATGTCCCTGTATGCCAGGACGGATGTGGCGCCGTGACGCTTGCTCAACCTCGCCCTGTCAGGGCCGAGAATCATGGGGACATGGGCATATTTCGGGATCGGCTCACCGAGAGCTTGATAAATGAGAATCTGGCGAGGCGTGTTATTGACATGATCATCGCCCCGGATGATATAGTTGACCCCGAGACTGATATCATCGGCAACGACCGCCATGTGATAGGTCGGGCTTCCGTCGGAACGTCTCAGAATCAGGTCGTCCAGCTCATTATTGTTGAAGCGCACATGCCCCTTGATCAGGTCCCTGAATTCGGTGGAACCGGAAAAGGGGCTTTTCAACCTGACCACGGATCCTTCCGCGGGCCCCAGTCCGAGGTCCCGGCACTTGCCGTCATATCTGGGCTTGTCCCCCCTGGCCATGGCCTCGCGTCTTTTCCGGTCCAGTTCTTCCGGCGTACAGTGACAGTGATAGGCGTGACCGCTCTCAATCAACCGTTCCACAAAGGAATTGTAGATATCGTATCTCCTGGATTGGAAATAAGGGCCCTCGTCCCAATCGAGCCCCAGCCATTCCATGGATTCCAGGATGGCACGGGTGGCTTCTTCTGTGGATCTTTCCTTGTCGGTGTCTTCAATCCGTAATATGAATTTTCCGCCATTCTGCCTGGCAAAAAGCCAATTGAAAAGAGCAGTCCTGGCTCCCCCGATGTGAAGGTGACCTGTAGGACTCGGTGGAAAACGGGTAATCACTTTTTCCTGATTCATCGAAGTATCCCTGATCTGACTTGTTTGCGGTTCACAAAAGTTTGACGGCATTCGGGACGAGCCGGACCGTGGGCGTCCTTTTCAGGCCCGCGCATATATGAGCGTCACTCCGTAGCCCGGCCGGCATGACACGCAATTCGTTCCGGGGACACGGGTGAGTTTCCAATCTGGAAATGCGAATTTTTCCGCAATCCCTGCGTCAATCTGCGGGATCACCTGCTGTGCGTAGCCTGTCTGTCGTCCGGACGGGACAGGCAGGCACGCAGACAGGTGCGGCGTACCGGATCTACGCCTCCGCATAATCCATTGATTTCCTTGGCCTTGCGCAAAAAGGCCATTTATGGATGGAAACGACTCTAACATACCCGAGAAGAGCACACAAGGAGTAATTGTGTGTGCAGTACGAGAAGATACGGAGGAACCTCTTGCCGACGTATCGCCGGTCAGATAAAATAATACCACCTAAATCCTGCAAGCGTCGCGTTTGCCGAAGA
>CAYTJI010000427.1:0-2110 GCA_964438065.1 uncultured Desulfobacteraceae bacterium
GGATTCTGTAATACCGTTCGGAGCCGAGGATGCCGCGCGTCCTGAGCCGGCGGAGTTCTGCGGGGTCGGTTTTCCCGAGGTCTGCGTGAGAGATAAAAAGGAACCGTGTGTCGCGGGAACGAAGCAGGACAGGACCGTAGCGGTCTTTAACGCCTGCGGGTCCGGTATCTCCCGGGCCGTGCATATTCACGCGGTACCAGGAAGCCCGGATATAGTCATCAATGGCAATTTTGGACAGGTAGGGAATCGCCAGGTCGCAGAGTGTCAGACACAGGGACAAAAGAAGGGCCGCGACAATCGTCTTCCGGTAGGGGAGGGCATCGCGCACCAGGCGCTTCAGCAAACGCAGATTATACGGTTTGCCGAGTTTCCCCTCCTCCGTGTAGCCATATTCCCCGAACATGATTACGCATCCCCTGTTTCCAGTTTCCGGACAAGCTCCTGCCTCCGGTACAGCCTGGCGTAGACGCCCCCCATGGCAACAAGCGTGTCATGCGTTCCTTGCTCCACGAGGCATCCCTGTTCCAGCACGACAATCCGGTTCGCCCGGCTGAGGGTGGAAACCCGGTGGGAGACGATCAGATTGGTCCGGTCCCGCCGTTCCGATATGATCCTGTCCCATATGTTCTTTTCCGTGTGTATGTCCACCATGGAAAGTGCATCATCCAGGATCAGAACCGGCGGATCAGGGAGCAGGGCGCGGGCAATGGTGAGGCGTTGCCTCTGCCCGCCTGAAAGGGTGATACCCCGTTCGCCCAGAAGGGTGTCCAGGCCGTTATCCAGGGCCAGGATCTCTTCCATGATGTCGGCCGTTGTCAAAACGGTCTCCAGTTTGTCAGACGATACATCCTGAAGCCCGAAAAGCACATTGTTTCGTATGGTGTCGGAGAAAATAAAGGGTTCCTGCGTCACAAAGCCGATGTTTCCCCTCAGGACTTTCAACGGGATTGTCCGCACGTCACGGCCGTCGACATAGAGCGTCCCGTACGGCACATCCAGGAGTCGGGGGACCGCCTGCAGCAGCGTTGTTTTTCCGGCACCCACGCCGCCGGCAATGGCCACGGTTTCCCCGGCCTTTATTTCCAGGCGGACATCTTTCAGCGCAGGGCGTTTCTGCCCGGGATACCGGATACTCAGGTCCCTGAATTCGATGCCGCCTCTGATCCGCGGGGCGGTCCGTGGCGATTCCATGTCCGTGATTTCAGGAACCTGTTCAAGGATACTGTTGATCCGGCCCATGGAGGCCCGGGCCCGCTGGATGAGGCTGGTCACCCATCCCATCGCCATCATCGGCCATGTCAGCAGGTTGAGATAGCCGGTAAAGGCGACAAAATCGCCCATGGTAATGCTGCCCAGGATCGTCAGGCGCCCGCCCATCCAGATGACGACCGCCAGCCCCACATTGGTGAACACGGCCATGACGGGGAAAAACAGGGCAAGCGATTTTGCCTGCTTCATGTTGACGGCAAGGTACTGCTCGCTGCTGTCCTTTACGCCCTCGTATTGCCACATTTCCCGGTTGTAGGCCTTGATGACACGGATACCCGAGAAGGCCTCCCGGATCCGTTCCGTGAGGTCTGAAAATGATTTCTGAACCGACTGAAAGCCGACAGACATGCGGCGGGTAAGAATGCGTGAAAGGACAACGACAAGAGGCGCGGGAATCAGGGAGATAAGGGTCAGCCTGAGGTTGATCGAAACCATGAATCCCACGGCGGCCATTCCCAGGACCAGTCCGTCCGTGAGCGCCACCAGGCCCATACCGGCAGCCATGCGGACCGCATTGATGTCATGGGTCGCCCGGGCCATGATGTCGCCGGTGTTGGTGTTCTGGTAAAACGAGGGGGAAAGTGTCTGAAGATGGCTGTACAGACGGTTCCTCAGACCTTCTTCCACCTTTCTGGCGTGTCCGAAGATCAGGAGCCGCCACACGTAGCGGAAAAAAACAATTACCAGGGCGATCGCCACGATGGCGCCGCACGGTCGGAGTATGGCATGAGCGGGCACAGTGTCGGAGGCGAGCAGGTCTATTGCATCCCGGATCACCAGGGGGATGAGTAGCTGCAGGAAATCGACCACAAGGAGACTGGCAAGTCCCAGTCCCAGGGCC
>CAYTJI010000428.1:0-2107 GCA_964438065.1 uncultured Desulfobacteraceae bacterium
AAAATCCCAGCCTTTATGGCCTCATTCAAATTGATGCGTATCATGCAAGCACAACCTTCCCATAACTTGCTGATATTAAAATCCTAACTTCCTTTTTGAAAATAGTTTATGCAGGATTTAGGTTACAGTATTTATGCTGCATCTGAGTAGGATAGCACGAAAGGTAGTTAGTGTCCATCCATAAATGGCCCTTTTGCCCAATATCTGCGTTGCGCGAAAAAAATAATCCCCGGAACATGAACATCAAGCATCTGCGTGCCTGTCCCGTTAAATTCACGATAGTGACAGGGCAGCGTATTTAACCGGGGCGGTTATTTTTTTCGCACGCCCCTGCTCAACATCCGGGATCTTCGACTTGATTTGGCACAAAATCGGTCATTTTTCAGAGCTCTCTAAGTGCCATCCGCGAGTTTAAGCCTCCTTTACAACTTCTCAGATTTTAATTGAAAGATTTTTGCCGAAAATAAAAATAACCTAATTTCAATAGGATAAAGAAAGATCGAAACAAATTGTGAATTTTGGAACTATTTATGCCCTCTTAATGGCTTTTGTCAATAAAAAATTGGCTCCTACTGAGAAATTTGCGGGCAAATATTTTCAAGATACAACATAACCAAATGAAATAACAGAATATTATCTGGTCAGACATTTCATTGGAATGCTTATTGGATTCCTGGGCATTTGCTACAAGACTCTGCGAATGGATTTCCTTGCCGACTCTGTTTTCATAAACGGCGATTCCGTAGGAAATGAGTGCGGAGACCAAAGGCACGGTTTCAGGCGCTCTTTCATGGTTAAGGGTATGCTGCTGATTTGCTTCTCCGCCTCCGGGCCTCTTTTTCCGTTTGTTTTTTCCGAATCCTCCGGGCAAGTACTTGTCTGAATCCACTGATGACGACAGGGTAAAATTGCCGGCCAGCCGACCAGTAATACTTCCAGAATAGTATTTTTTCGGACCTGGAGACTGATGGGAAATGGCGGTAAAAAATATCCAGGTCATTTAACGCTGCCATCAGGGAGGCCATTCGGCGCCTGGCTTTCTCCCAATCGATAAGGACAACCTGGATGGATTGTTCGTCATCCGGGTCCCGTCGCAACAGAATGTGCTTGGGGTAGAGTGAGGAATGCTGGAAATTGTGACTATGGAAATCCTTCAGGGTGCATGCGACCGTTTTCATGATGTGGCGCCTGAGGCGACCTTCTGCTTGTCCCGGCCGAAAAAAATGATTCAGGGATTTAAAACCACTGAGTTCACGGGTGATCAGGATCGCCCGCGTACGCTTTTCTTCCCGGCGGCACGCAAAGTAAACCACTTCCGGGACAGGGATGCCCCATCGCTGCATTCTGCGTAAGTTATCATATTCCCTCTGGCATGTGGCAATACCCCGGAACGGGTGTTTCCATGTCCTCTTCACATGGTTTTCCTGCCGTTTGATGAACACCCCGACCTGACCGCCATCGGGCAGATTAAGGTGATGAAAGCAGACACCGCTCCATCCGCCGCGTCGTATATTGGGAGGTTCGAACCATTCGGTTTTCAGGTCCCACAGCGCATTAAAATCGGAAAGGCCGTTGCCTGAAAGGATCTCATGCCAGTACTCTTGAACAACATCCTTCATCATGGCCGCCGGGCGACTCCGTTCCGGTGTTTTTGAAAATATGTCCAGGCATGCTTATGATCGTATTTTTTGGAAAACGGCAGTTCAAATGTATGATCCATGACTGTTCTTTTCACAACGTAATTTCAGGAAGGTATATGGGAGTCGGTTTGATGTGTCAAATCAAAACAGCGTGCCAGACGTAAAACAAAGCTGTTTTTTTAAATATTACGAATTGTTAATCTCTTAAATTCCCCGAAGCTTGCTGCGATTCGATTTTCGCAGTTGGTTGTTGCTACCCCGGCAGCTTGCTGCGGGGTAATTCATTATCCGGCGTTGTTTTCGGAGCGGATGACCGCGGGGACTTCAAAACACCCCTGTATGGCACGTGTTGCCCTTTCGACCTGATCTGAAGGGACAACGCCGCTGATGGAGGCGATAGCACAGCCCAGTGCCAGCACATCAATCTGAACATGGTCCAGGGCTTCAAGGAGTTCCCCCACGATACC
>CAYTJI010000429.1:0-2103 GCA_964438065.1 uncultured Desulfobacteraceae bacterium
ATAGCATAAAAAATGACTCTTAACTACTGGTCCGAAAAACCCAGTCCATTATAGTCTAACCCGTCGAGAACCGCCAGCACACGTTGGCCCTCTTCTTCGAGTATGGAAAATACGGTTTCGAGATTCTCTCCGATATCATCGCTATCCGCGCCGCCCAACTCGCTTGCAAGGTCCGGGCGGATTGAGCGGAGGGTCTTCTGTACCTTCATCCCGAACTGCCGCTTAAAATCGGCATCCGATCTGGGTGTTCCGTGACCAAGGTCCCAGTAGAGGGCCGCAATATAGTATTTCGTATCCGTTGAAAAATGATCGGCAAGGTGTTTTAGGATCACCGTCTTACCAATGAGCTTGGGGCCCACTACGCAGACATGGTCCGGCGTGGGCTTGATCAGATGGCGGGTGAGCCGGTTAAAAAAATCATCCCGCCCACGCATGATCACCGGGTTTGTACCAAGGACCTGGTAGGGATTTGATCTCATATGTCCGTCTCCTCGCCTTCGCGTACCGCGGAACGTCTGAGTGCGTCAAAGTCTATATGTGTGTGGATCCAATCCGCCATAAGAGGGATGGCCAGTCGATAGACAGAGGACCGTGCGCGTGTGTCCATTTTGAGCAATTCCAGTTCACGCAAAGATTCAACGTCATCTCCGACCGTTTCTCCCCTCGGAATGACAACGCCCATCTCTTCAAGTTTTGCGTCGAGAAGGTCTATGGTGATGATATTTTGTTGTTTTTCAAATTTTTGACAAAGGGCCAATATCAGACGCCTTCGTTCGGTTTTCGCATATCCCCAAAGGGTGCGGAAGTGTTCATTATCATGAATCATTTCCTTGGCGGAGGTTTTCACCGCCGCCAGTGTAATGGTTCGCTCATTCATTTTTACCGCATACTCGAAAATCCGGTTACACAGGGACTGGATGAGAAAAGGCTGGCGCGCACAGAGATCAACAATCCGATCCCGGGCCTGGGGCACAAATACAAGCCGCCCCTTTACGGGCCGGGAGACCAACTCGCGGGCGTCTTTTAATGCCAGTTCCCCAATCTCCATCCGGTAGCCAAGGCCGAACAGCGCGGACCAGTACTCTTCTCTTAGACGTTTGAGCCTCAGGGATCCGGTCAGGATGGCTGAAAGGCCGGGATAGGCATGTAGCAGGTAACGGATATTTTCGGGGGTCTGTGGACTTGTGACCCCTGAATCGATGCCCTCTTGAAGTTTGTCGAATTCGTCGAGCATAAGGAGGAGACGCCTGGGACGAACGGCTTTCAGGGCCGACGCGACAAAGGTCTCAAAGACCTCGAATGGGTGTCCATTGTCAAATGCCCGGCTCAAGGCCTCTTTGAGCTGGAATTTGAGATGCCGGTTGGGATCGGGGGGCGGCTGGTCCGGCAGCCAGGCGGACACGCCCTCTCTGATCAGTGCCTCGCCGATCTTCCTTGCCATCAGTCGAAACACTTCGCGGGTCGGCAGTCCCGGTTTGCTTTCATCTCCTTGCCCACCCTGGAACGAGCAATTTACGACCACCCATCCGGGGAGTACCCCCTCGGCTTCGAGGTGTTTCAAGATGGAGCTTTTCCCGGTCCTGCGGTTTCCCTCAAGCAAAATGACGTTGGCGTGCCCGGCTGAAGACAACTGGCGTCTGATCCGGTCGACCAGTCCTTCACGGCCAAAAAACATCTCCTTCCGATCGATGGGGGTGCCCACGATATAGGGGCTGGCACCCAGGTCCTCAGGGCCTTCGGCGTCACGTGGAGACCGGATCTCGACAGCCAGGGGAATCCGGCCCGAGACCGGTTTTCCATCAATCCGGTCCGCTTCCCACGAGACGCTGAATTCCTTGAGTCCCGTTGCGGGCTGTGCCGGGATCGTGAGCGGCACATTGAGATCTGCCTCTTCGGCCAAATAAGGCGTCCGATTTTCACCAAAGTTCGGATCGGTGGTCACTGAAAAATTACGCAATGGACACGGGGAGTCATTTTTGACGGAAAGGACGATTTCAGAATCCCTGTCCACCACAACCCAACCCGGTTCGAGTCTCGTTTGAATGGAAATATGGCCGAGGATCATTTCCGTTTCAGCATCGATTACCGCTGAAAGATCATAAA
>CAYTJI010000430.1:0-2074 GCA_964438065.1 uncultured Desulfobacteraceae bacterium
TGCGCTGTTTTTGATCCCATCTGTTCCTTACTGAACAGATTGACTTCCAACGAACCCAGGTTCGTTTCTCATGAACTGCTGCGAATCGGCATACACCAGCTTTTTACGGTTTCATCAACATTGAGAACATCCGATTTTGATCCCATATCCGTCGGCATCTTCAACAAACGGCTGAAGCATGCCACCATTTTCGTCCTGATCGTATTCGGGATCCTGATCCTGAGGCTGTGGTTTCTGCAGGTTGTCAACGGATCGCTCTACAGGGCCAAGTCGGAGCACAACCGCATCCGGTTGCAGGACATCCCCCCCTTCAGGGGCATGATCCTGGACCGGAATGGAAATGTTCTGGTGGACAACCGGCCCTCTTACAATCTGTACGTGATCCCGGAAGAAATAGAAGACCGGGGAAAACTCATCCGAAACCTGAGCCGCTTTGCGGCCATCGACCCGGACACCGTGGATGAAAAATTGAGAGCGTCGTGTCGGCGCCGCCCTTTCCGACCGGTCTGCCTCGCAAAGGATATTTCCCGGGATGAACTCGGCAATATTGAAACCCACCGATTCAATCTTCCGGGGACGATCATCAAGGTAGAGCCCCGGCGCCGGTACGTCTATGGAAAACTGGCCTTTCATCTGCTCGGTTATCTGGGTCAGATTACCCGAAAACAGATCCTGAGCGGCCAGTTTCCGCACTGCAAGCCGGGAGACCTGATCGGCATGTCCGGTGTGGAGTTGAAATGGCAGTCGTTTCTGAACGGGACGCGGGGAGGAGAACAGGTTGAAGTCGATGCGGCCGGCAGGAAAATCCGCACGATCTCCAGAAAACCGCCCATACCGGGCGCCAACGTATGCCTGACCATAGACAAAGCCCTGCAGGAAACGGCGGAACAGGCCCTAACCGGGAAAAAAGGGGCCATTGTGGCTCTTGATCCCAATACCGGCGAGATCCTGGCACTGGCCAGCAGCCCGTCCGTGGATCCGAACCTCTTTGTAGAGGGAATAGACAAGGAAACCTGGGACAGAATCTCCACGTCCAGGGACTTCCCCCTGCAGAACCGGGCCCTTGCCGGGCAGTATCCGCCGGCGTCCGTTTTCAAGATTATTATTTCCCTGGCGGGTCTGCAAGAAAATGAAATCGACCCGGAGGAAACCGTGACCTGCAACGGATACTACTATCTCGGGCGTCACCGGTACAACTGCTGGCGGAAACAGGGGCATGGTAAAATCAATCTTCACAGGGCGCTCGTTGAATCCTGTGATGTCTATTTTTATCAGATAGGCAGAAAGCTTGGGGTTGACAGGATTGCGCGGTACGCAAGGCTCTTCGGGTTTGGGGGAAAAACCGGATGTGATGTCGGACAGGAAAGTGCCGGTCTTGTCCCGACCAGGGCGTGGAAGCTGAAAAAGCTGGGTTCGCCATGGCAGGAGGGCGAAACCGTGTCCATGTCCATCGGCCAGAGTTTCCTGCTGGTAACCCCCGTCCAGGCGGCGGATATGATCGCAGCGGTGTTTAACGGTGGTATATTATTCAAACCGCAGGTAACCCGGTGGGTCGGGCGGTCCGAGACCGAAAAGATTCGCGAGTTCAAACCAAGGGTCAGGGGCAGAATAAATATCAGCCGGAAGTCCTTTGAAATCGTCAGAAACGCGCTTGTCGGTGTGGTCAATGAACCGCACGGCACCGGTTCCGGGGCGCGTGTGGAAGGTGTTACTGTCGCCGGCAAGACCGGTACGGCCCAGGTGGTGGGTGTCAAAAAAAAGCCCTCCGGCAATACGGCTGAGAACCCGCTCCGCCACAGGGATCATGCGTGGTTTGTTGCTGTCGCACCGGCTGAAAAACCGGAAATCGCGCTGGCCATCGTCATTGAACACGGCGGACACGGGGGCTCCGCGGCCGCACCCATTGCCGCAGACATGATCCGTGTCTACCTCAAGGGGAAAGGCTAAAAGCCGAGGGTTGGACCGTGACCGCGGCGGGCAGCGGGGTATTTTTCAGGGTTTTCCACCCGCTGGGGGCGCATCTGCTCAGGTTCACTCGCTTATGGGAGCTTTACCGTGAAAATACACAAAACCG
>CAYTJI010000431.1:0-1239 GCA_964438065.1 uncultured Desulfobacteraceae bacterium
GAGAACGGGAGAAAAAAGACGAAGCCGTATGAATATGGACCAGTTTTCCGTTTAGCAGGATTTCGTCCCATCCGGCGGTTGACCATTCGTTCAGGTTGGTTCCCGCCGCAAGTATCAACCCGACCGATTCATCGGACAATGCTTCCCGTGCTGTTCCGTGACCCGCAAAGCCGAAGACACCGCAATACAGGGGATGATAGGGATTGACATGAGATTTGCCCCTCTGGGTTGTGATGATGGATGCGCGGATATGTTCGGCGAACAACAGGATTTCCCGCCTTGCTTCTCCGCAGTCATGGCCGATGAACAATACAACCCGGCGGCCTGCCTTGAGAACTGACGCCAGCTCCCGGCAGAGTTTTTCCATTGCTGCTGAATCGATTGTGGATGCCGTAGTCGACAGGGAATGCAGGTGGGGAAAGCAGACCTGTCGCGGTGCGGTCGCACGGAGGATGTCTACCGGCACACTGAGATGGGCCGGCCCCTTGGGCGACTGCATTGCTGTGATCAGGGCAGCGGCCAGTTTCTGTTCCAGCAGGTCGGGGTGTGAAACCAGCGTACTGTAACGGGTGCAGTGCCTGAACATTGCGACAATATCCATGACATCCGGTGATGATTCCTGGAATCCTCCCAGACTGAAGGTGGAAAGCACGGTTTGAGCCGTGATCACCAGCATGGGAATGTGGTCCGCATGGGCTTCCGCTATGCCGGTGATGAGGTTGGTTGCGCCCGGACCCGTGGTGGCGCAGCAGACACCGATTTTGCCTGTCGCGCGGGCGTACCCGTCGGCCATGAAGGCCGCGCCACATTCATGCCGGGCAAGTATGGCGCGCGGGCCGCCCCTTTTCTCACTGCGCACAAGCGCATCATACAGGGCGCCCAGCGGGCCGCCCGGTACGCTGAAAACATATTCTACACCAAACTGTTCCAGATAACGGACAATTAAATCGCTCAGTGTCATGTGTTCGCCTCTAAACCTCCCTCGTGCCTATCCATAAATGAAATTCGGGGCACGGGTGAGTTTCCGGTCCGGAAATGTGAATTTTCGCGCAAGTCCAGGGAAATCAAGGGATTATGCGGAGACCTATATCCGGTACACCGCACCTGTCTGCGTGCGGGCACGCACGGGCAGGCAAATGATCCCGCAGATTGAGGCAGGGATTTCGGAAAAAGGCCGGAAGCCGGACATCATGCCACCGGGTTGAACATCTTCCGCACCGCCCCGCACACCGGACATTT
>CAYTJI010000431.1:1249-2039 GCA_964438065.1 uncultured Desulfobacteraceae bacterium
AGCCTTAAAAAAAGCATTGGCATTGGCGCCGCACACCGGACATTTTTCCGGGGCGGAGCCCTCACTGACATACCCGCATACCTGACAGACGTAGTAGTCAGTGTCGCGATCCCCGAGCATGGCATTCATGGCCTTTTTGTAAAGCTCGGCATGCCCCGTTTCCACATCCCTGGCATGCGAAAACGCCTTGACGGCCGCTTCGTTCTCTTCTTCGACCGCATCCCTGATAAGACCGGGATACTCTTCGGCATTGGCCTTGATTTCATTCTCAAAGGCCGCTTCCAGGTTTTCCTCGGTGCTCCCGATCTTGCCTCTCATCAGGTTCAGAAAGCGGCGGGCATGAACCGATTCAGCCTCTGAAATCGCTCTGAAAAGATGAGCGATCTGGGGCAGGCCCTCTTTTTCCGCCTTCTGGGCAAACACGGCATTTCTGGCCGCTGCCTTGGATTCGGCAGCGAACGCGTAAGCAAGATTTTTTCCGTCTTTTCCGCCATCGTATCAATCTCCTTTCCCTACCGGGGAAACGGAAGTATCCCGTGAAAAACCTTCTCGCGAGTTCTCCCGCTGTGATAGAATCTCACCTATTATATCATAAGCATGGGACTCTGTGATCCTCACGGGCATGATCTCCCCAACCTGCCCTGTCCCTTTGTTGATCAGGACCCGTCCATCCACATCGGGGGCCATGGCAGCCGTACGCCCTGTCAGGAGAAGATCCGTTTCCGGGCAGACTCCTTCGACCAGCACGGGGACTGTGCGGCCAACGATTCTGCGGTTCAGGTCTTCAGAA
>CAYTJI010000432.1:0-2025 GCA_964438065.1 uncultured Desulfobacteraceae bacterium
GAAAACAGTTTACCCCGCGGGAGCGCCGATTTTATCCCGCCTGGAGGCGGGACGGTGTTGGCAAGGACCTGACGTATCGTCGTACGTCTGCGCGCTTGCAGGATTTAGGGTCAAATAAAAATACCCGCACGGGAATCCTTCATGCGGACCGGTCAACCGGTAATCGCCACAGCCCGCCGCCACAGCTGCCTGAACCCTTGACAATCTCATGAAGTCAAGGCAAGTTAGTGCCCATCCATAAATGAAATTCGGGGCACGGGTGAGTTTCCAATCCGGAAATGAGTCCCGCCATGGCGGGATTGGCCAAAATCAAGTCGAAGACCCCGGACTTTGAGCGAGGGCACGCGAAAAAATAACCGCCCCGATTAAATACGCTGCGCTGCCACTATGGTGAATTTAACGGGACAGACAGGCATGTGGTTGATATCCCGAGGATTATTTTTTTGCGCAACGCAGACATTGCGCAAAAGGGCCATTTATGGATGGGCACACGTTAATCCGTATGGCCTGTATATGAAAATTTCGCGACAACTCGGCGATGGATGAAACATCCTGATGCCGAGCATAAATTTAAACGCTCATCCAAAACACTATTTATCCAGCGTAATTCCGGTTTGTCAACGAAAAACATCTTTCAGTCGTTTTTGAAAAGCTGCCAATTCACATGTACGTACCGGAGAGCAGGAATGGACTTCCGGAACCGTTTAAACCCAAGGAGAAACCGACATGGCACCCAGCAAAGTCTTTATGATGGATCTCAGGGCCTCAACCAGGCAAAACCTCCTCGCAAAGCTGGTCAAGCTCATGGACCATGCGGGCATTGAGGTGGTCATCTCACCGCGCAATCTCGTCGCACTCAAGCTGCACTTTGGAGAGGAAGGCAACACGGCATTCATCCGGCCCCTTTTCGTGAGACAGATCGCCTCACGAGTCACGGAAATGGGGGCATTCCCTTTCTTGACGGATACCAACACCCTGTATGCCGGTGCAAGGGGAAACAGCGTATCCCATATTCATACGGCCATAGCACACGGATTTGCATACCCCGTCGTAACTGCACCCATCATCATCGCTGACGGCATGCGGGGCGCCTCCATTTCACCGGTAGAAATTAATCAGGAAATCATTAAAACAGCTTATCTGGGAAAGGAAATTGTTGAATCCGATGCACTCATCAGCATTGCCCACTTCAAAGGGCACGATTTGTCCGGGTTTGGCGGCACGATCAAGAATCTGGGTATGGGCTGTGCCGCAAGAAAAGGAAAGCTGGAACAGCATTCCGGACTTTCACCATCCATAAAACGAAAAAAATGCGCGGGTTGCGGGGATTGTGTTGCACACTGTGCCCGGAAGGCCATCTCGCTCAAGGAAAAAAAAGCATTCATTGATTCAAAAAAATGCGTCGGCTGCGGGGAATGCATCCTGATCTGTCCGAACAGTGCCATTAATATCCGGTGGAACGCGGATATGGAAACCTTTCAGAAAAAGATGGCCGAATACTGTCTGGCCGTACTTGAGAACAAACAGGGCAAGTCCCTGTTTCTGAACTTTCTGACACAGATATCCCCCGCATGTGACTGCTATGGTTACAGTGATGCCCCTGTCGTCCATGATATCGGCATTCTGGCATCCAGGGATCCCGTGGCCATTGACCAGGCATCCATTGATCTGGTCAACAGTATGCCGGCCGCAGCAAACAGTTGTATCAAAAAATCGAACATGCCGGGAGAGGATAAATTCAGAGACGTCTATCCGGATATCGACTGGAATATTCAGTTGGAACATGGGCAGAAAATCGGTCTCGGCAATCGCCGATACGAGTGCGTCACCGTGGCGTGAACAAACCGGGCGGCCTGCCTGTCCCTGCCGACGCAGACCTGCCTTTTTTATTGTCAATTCAATAAATTTAGGCTTTAATACGTATGCCGGTATATCCGGAGGCATTTCCGAATGACGGACTTTTTGTCATTCCTAAATCCTGCATAAACTATTTTCAAAAAAGAAATTATGCTTTTAATATCAGCG
>CAYTJI010000433.1:0-2012 GCA_964438065.1 uncultured Desulfobacteraceae bacterium
GATAAAATCGGCGCTCCCGCAGGGGAGACTGTTTTCAAAAACCGCTGCCTGTATGGCCGCATTCGGATTGATGCGCGACATGCCAGCCCGCCATTCCCATAACTCGCTGACATTAAAAACATAACTTCCTTTTTGAAAACAGTTTATGCAGGTTTTAGGTTATATTAATTCCGAATTCGTGCCGGGCATTGAGGCCTTCCGCATCAGCCCGGCATCCTCAATAACCAACGGTCACCCCTGCGGATCTCCCACCTTTTTCCGCATGAGGCGGTCCAGTTCAATATCGTATTCACCGGTACCGGGTTTCAGTGATTTGTTATGTGCCAGCTGGGCGAGAACTTCTTCCTCGGCCCGTTCAAACTTGATATTCACCTGGCTGACAACCTCGTTCACGGTCCGGTAGATTTCCTCATCCGTACCATAGACCTCGATTACATCCGGCTCATTGATCATAACTTCCATAATATACTGGGTAATATAGAGAGAATGACGATTCGGGCGGGGCACAAGCCCCCGGATCGGGGCAATAAAATAATCGAAATCAAAAGGGGAACTGTGCAGGGCTTTCTTGAGGCACTTGCGCAATGAATCGGAGACGGCTGCGGGGTTTTCCGTCTCAACAACCTTTTTCATCAAAAGGATCTGAGACAGCCTGTTATGGATTTCATCCAGCTTGAATTTAAAAAACCTGTCCTGCTGAAAGGACCGCCGTTTCTCCTGTCTTTCCAGCCGGTTGATGAGTCTATCCTGGACCCTTCCGCTATACTTTGGTTGCATGGTTATCCTTCTATTGCAGGTAAGCAGGAATCCGGCCGGGTGCAAAGTCCGGGCCTCATATATCTGCTGGCACGATCTTTCCCCGGATTTCCGACGTGTCACTCAGTCCGCGCTCTTGGAAGCGCCGCCTTTACCCGATTCGTCTGATGATGCTTTTACCTCCGTTTTACCGGGCTTGTCGCCCGATGCGGATTTATCCTTTTGTGAATCCCCGGCATGGGAAGACCGGCCTGAACCCGGCGATTTGGCGGCATAGTCCGTTACATACCATCCCGTCCCCTTCAAATGAAACGTGCTCTGGGAAATCAGTTTCTTCATCCTGCCGTGGCAGACATCGCACTCCGTCAGGGGTGGTCGGAAAATTTCTGCAGAATTTCCGCCCGGTGTCCGCATTTTTCGCATTCATATTCATAAATCGGCATTCCGTTATTTCCTCCATCCTCTCTCAGTGCTGTTTAAGAGCAGCCTTCTTGTCTTAAACCACAGGAAAAGCCGGCTTTCCTGAGACGGCATAATCCTGTGAAAATCCGGTCACCGCCGTCTCACAGATCCGGTGACCTCGATATGAGTCCAGGATATAATCCAGCTTCGGAACGGACACGTCTTTTAATATTTCAAATGTCTTTGCGTGGACAATTTTTTCTTCTGTTTTTTTCTTCGTCTCGGGCAGGTCGAAGCGCTGCTTGAAGCTGCAGAACCTCACAATATGGACCAGTTCGTGCGTAAAAATGTACACCAGGAGAGACAGAAGCCCGAGTTGCCGGTCTTTTTTCAAAGCATGCAAGATCCGGTGATCCTGAAGACATATAAAATAAAAATCCCGGTTACGGATCATCATGCCCGGATCATCGGACACCGTGTTTGCGGTTTTGTTCAGCAGTGCGAACACACGGGGCCGGATTTCTTTCCGGGTCAGGGCGGACAGCGTTCGGACGTCATACCGATGCCTTTTCCACTGGGCCATGGAAAATTTGTAATAATTCCCTGTGACGTCTTCCGCAATGTCAAGAGCGTCACTCACCAGGGCAAGATGATCCTGTTGAAAAGACCTCAACGGCATGATAAGCACGCTTTCGGGGACAACAGAATGAAACTATCGAAACAGACCCGGTCATGGAGAAAATAAGACTGTCCGGGAAAATGTCAACAGCAATGATGGCTGGTGGCGGTGACTGGACTCGAACCAGTGACGCTACGGATATGAGCCGTATGCTCTGACCAACTGAGCTACACCG
>CAYTJI010000434.1:0-2011 GCA_964438065.1 uncultured Desulfobacteraceae bacterium
TCAGATACGACAGGCATGTCATCATTGCCGCAGAGGCGGCAAACAATCCGGAAAGGGGATAGGCGACCAGTTTGTATCCGATCTTCTCCAACTCCCCGGCGGACAAAAACGGTGTTTTTCCTCCTTCCACCATATTTGCAAAAAGAGGAACTTCCGGAAATGAAGCAGCAATGCGATGCAGATCTTCAACCGATTCAGGTGCTTCGACAAATATGACATCCGCCCCTGCTTCAAGATAGGCGTGCCCGCGTTCGATGGCCGAATCGAGCCCATGGACAGCCAGCGCATCAGTCCGGCCGATAATAACCAACCCGCTGTTTCCCCGCGCTTCAACAGCAGCCTTTATTTTTTCCACATGTTCTGCTTTAGAGATCAACTGTTTCCCATCGAAATGGCCACACTTCTTCGGCCATATCTGATCTTCCAGAATAATGCCGGCAACGCCCATCGCCGCAAACTCACTTACCGTACGCATGACATTGAGCGGGTTTCCGTAACCCGTATCGGCATCGGCGATTAAGGGAATCTTCACCACTCTCGCGATGCGGCTGACGGTGTAAAGCATCTCGGTTACTGTCAGATACCCGTAATCCGGACACCCGAGAGTGGAGCCTGAAATTCCGAATCCACTCGTAAACACCAGTTCGAAGCCGAGTTTCTCGACGATTTTCGCTCCCAGGCAATCATAAACCCCCGGGCCCACGTGAATCCCCGGGCCCTCGATCATTTCCCGAAGCGTTTCCGCTCTGCTGGCGTCAATCTGTTGCACGGCATCATCCTCCATCTCAGCGGCCCCCGGGGCAGGCAAGTTGAGCCTTTTTGTGACTGCACGTCGCCCGCAGGCGGGCTTATTCCTCGATATATCTTACCTAAAACCTGCATAAACTATTTTCAAAAAGGAAATTATGCTTTTAATATCAGCGAATTATAGGGACGTTGTGCTTGCGTGACACGCATCGATTTGGATACGGCCATAAAGACTGCGGTTTTTGAAAATAGTTTACCCTTCGGCAAACTCGACGCTTGCAGGATTTAGGTCTTATGTATTTCACCGTTTATGATTTTCGTCTTTCCCCACCCTGAGTGCGGGATCTCAGATTTGACCAGCAACAATACCGGATATCTTCCAACGCTCCGGAATTCTTTATAAAACCCGGGGCATCTTTTATTCGAACGGACATGCCCGACGCCCAGCTCACCGGACCTGGATGGTCTTGTCCCCGAAAAGACTGAATTTCAGCCAGTCAAACGCAAAATGCATCAGGGTTACGTCATCATTCTCAAGCTTTTCCTTCAATTCCGGGGAGACATCAAAAAGATCGAAAAACCGGCCCTGGAAAATAAATTCCCTGAACCTGTCAAGATTGTAGGACGCCATATAAAACATCCGGACCTTTTTCTGAATGCCTTCTTCCGGACCCAGGCTTGTTTTTGCCCCGATGATCTCAAGCCAACTGTCGTTCATGGAATTATATTCCTTCACACCCTCATGATTCAGCCATTCATCCAAATGCCAGAGTCTTTCTTCCTGAAAACCCAGACAGTGGGATTCACTGACAAGGAAAAACCCCGTTTTCTTTTCCTCTCCTGTCATCTGTGATGCCCTTCCCACAGGATAGAGTCGACATGCGCCCGGCCGGTCTTCATAGATACGGCAGCCCTCTGTTGTCACAAAAGGGCACGTCTTTCCTTCATCGTCTCTCATTTTCAGTCTGGCCATGGGAAACCGGCCGTGCGCTTTCAAATCCATGTCCGTATATCTGTCCAGAAACTCTCCCGAGGAGATTCCCAACCGGTTTTTCATCCGGAGGACATCATAGGGCGTCAGGATCAGCCTGAGTCCGGCACAGCATTCCGTAAAACAAGAGATATTTTTGTGGCAATTGAAACGGAATGTGTTTCCGACAAGAGGTTCAAAAACATTGATGCTGCTATCCATAATAGTTATCCTTGGGCCGTATGTTTTGCCGAACAGGCTTCAAGAACGGGAAGACCGCTTTTTCAGCGCTTC
>CAYTJI010000435.1:0-2005 GCA_964438065.1 uncultured Desulfobacteraceae bacterium
TCTTGGGTTTTTGAAAACAGTTTATGCAGGTTTTAGGTTAAAAAACAAAACAGTGGCCTCACTTCCCGAACGGGCATTTCGGGAATGTGCAGGTCTTGCAACCCAGGCAAAATGCGCCATTTCCCATTCGTGCCACATCCGCGCGCTTAATCTTTACACCGGCAAGCAGTCTGGGCAGGAAAAGATCAAGACTGGTAACCTTGAAATACAGGGCACAGGCAGGCACGCCGATCACCTGAGTTCCGCCGATTCTTGCGATCAGGGTCATGGTCCCCGGCAGCACCGGAACACCGTAAAGCATATCCTCGGCCCCCGCATCAAGGAGTCCCTGCCTGGTAACATCGTCGGGATCGACAGAAAGACCCGCGGTAGTTATGATCAGGTCAACCCCGGCATCCAGAAGCGCTCTGAGCCCGTTTCGGATCTCGGTTCGATCGTCGGGCACAATCAGAGACTTGACCACGCGGCTGCCGAGCTTTTCCACTTTGTCAGTGGCAATTGGAACAAATCTGTCCTTGATCAGCCCCTGGAATACCTCCGTGCCGGTGACCAGGATACCTGCCCTCGCCTGCCGAAGGGGCCGTACGGAAAGCAGCGGGCCGTCATTCAGCACCGCCATGGCCTTGTTAAAGTCCGCTCTGGGCAGCAGAAGCGGTATCGCGCGGCTTCCGCCCAGCAACGCGCCGCTGTTCACCAGGGTAAGTCCATGCCGGGTGGCGCACATGACGCCCGGCACGAGATTGAATATCTCAAGCCGGTGCGTATCCACCATGAACAACCCGTCCCGCGTCGCATTGAAACTGACCTTCCCTTCGCTGGGAGATTCCGTGCAGGATACGCCCTCGCCTGCGATCGCATGCCCGAATGCCGCAGCCGCTTCATCCTCATGGACCCAATCCGGCCCGGAAGAATTTCCTTCTTCCACATAGAGATGGTAACGCCCCATCTGCTGCAAACGGCAGATGTCTCCTACCGTGATGGTCTGCCCGTGCTTGAAGGCAGGTCCCTTACTTTTCCCGGGCACAATCAGGGTCATGTCATGCAGGGTACGTCGACCGACCGCCTGCTCGACCGGTACGGTTTTGAACGGAAACGGCATGTCCACGGTATTGCGGCCGGGTTCTTCCGTGCGAAGATACGGCGATTCCCCCTGGCAGGCACGGCAGATACCACCGTCATCCCGCGGATAGGCCTCTGCGCAAATGGGGCAGACTGTAAACGCGGCGCGTTTTTTCTGCTTGATGAACCGGGGTTGCAGCTGGACATTTTCAAGCCCGTACAGGCTGTAGCCGGCATCGCGGATCTGGTCCTGCAGCAATTTCGAATCCTGCTCCCGTTTGGGTGTGAGCTTGAAAAACCAGTTCTTTACCTCCGGCCAGCTGTCCAGTTTCTTTGGGTCAATAAACACCCGAACCCCCGCACCATGATATTTTTCGTAAAAGCTCAAGGCATAGCGGCCAAAATGCAGAACCTTCAGCCACCCGTTTCCGATGGTGTTCAAAGTAAGGAGCTGAATCGCATCGGGAAGGCATTTTGGCGTTTCGCAGACAGCATCAAAAAATTCCCCCTCCGGAAGATTCTTCAGGGCAAGATCAACCATTATTCCGCCGATAAGCACACCGGGGGCTGCGTAACCATGAAAAGATTTTACAATCGAGACAAATTCTTCAAAGGAATGAGGTCCTATCTTCATGATGCTCCTTCCGGAATTATTTTCCATCCATAAATGGCCTTTTTCCGCAATCCCTGCGTCCATCCGCGGGATCACTTGCCTGCCTTGTATCTTCGGCAAACGCGACGCTTGCAGGATTTAGGTGGTATTTCAATGGGTAAATTCGCCATGACGTAATTCTCCTTTTCCGATTTAATACAGCATCGGCCATTTCTTAAAGGTCTCGTAGTCTATCTTGTCTGATATCTCAGCTCAAGCTGTCTGAACTCTTCAATATCAATCAGTTTTTCGTATTTTCTAAAATCCAGCATCTCAACAGGGGCCCCGGTAGTC
>CAYTJI010000436.1:0-1999 GCA_964438065.1 uncultured Desulfobacteraceae bacterium
TCCGGGATCATTGAACTGAAGCCGAACAGGAATCGTCATTTTTCAAGACGCTGAAACGAAATCCGTACAAACTGCGTCAATTTTTCCCCATATCTCATCACGTCCGATCCGGGATTTTGCCGAAAAGACAATTGGTTGGGAATCACAAAGTTCTTTCAGATGATCATTAATCCGTTTGGCCCGGATGCGTGTCTGCTGCCGGGAGAGTTTGTCCGCCTTGGTCAGCACGGGGACGGCCGGAATGCCGTAGTGCTTCAGCCAGTTCAGCAGATCCAGATCTTGTGCTGAAGGGGTCCGCCGGATATCGAGGATAACCACGACGGCTTTCAGGTTTGCACGATTGCGGAGATAGGTCTCGACCATTTTCCGCCACGACTGTTTGACCGCGACAGGCACCCTGGCAAAACCGTATCCCGGCAGATCCACAAAATACAGAGACTTCCCCACACGGAAAAAGTTGATGGACTGGGTCCTCCCCGGCCTTGAGCTGGTTCTGGCCAGATTTTTCCGATTGGCAATCACATTTAAGAGGGAAGATTTTCCCACATTGGACCGCCCGGCAAAGGCGATCTCCGGCCTGTCCGGCGGGGGGTACTGTGTTTCACGGAAGGCACTGACGAGAAATTCAACATCCATACGGCGTCAGATGACTTTGTTCAGAGGGTATTCGATGATTCCCCGGGCACCGGCGGATATCAGCATGGGGATGAGATCGCGCACGACCTTTGCATCAACGACAGTTTCAACGGAGAACCAGTCAGAATTGTGCAGGCCGGCTACTGTGGGGGCTGTCAGGCTGGGGAGGATACTGATGACATCCTGCATTTTTTTTCCGGGAACGTTCATTTTGAGACCGACCATGTTTTCAGCCCTGAGCGCACCCTTAAGAAGCAGGATGATCTGGCCGATCTTGGCTTTTTTCCACGGATCTTCATAAGACCTGCGGTTGGCGATCAACTGGGTGTTGGTCTGCATCAGTTCATAAATGATCTTCAGACCATGGGCCCGGATGGTGCTGCCTGTCTCCGTCACTTCCACAATAGCATCGGCCAGTCCGGACACCACCTTTGCTTCCGTCGCCCCCCAGGAAAATTCGACCTCGACATCGATGCCTTTTTCCCGGAAGAAACGTTTTGTGAAGTGAACCAGTTCGGTCGCGATTTTTTTGCCCTGCAGGTCTTCCAGATGTTCGATATCGGAATCTGCCGGTACGGCCAGGACCCAGCGTGCGGGGACCTGACTGACCTTGGAGTAAATCAAGTCATCCACAACAACCACATCGGATTTGTTTTCCTCTGTCCAGTCTTTACCGGTCAGGCCGGCGTCAAGCGTACCGTTTTCCACATATCTTGACATCTCCTGGGCCCGGCAGATTGCACATTCAATCTCATGATCGTTGATGTCCGGGAAATAGCTCCTGCCATTGACGTTGATTTTCCATCCTGATTTTTCAAAGAGGTTGATGGTTGCCTTCTGAAGGCTTCCTTTGGGGATGCCGAGTTTCAATGTTTTCATTTCTTATATACCTTTTCCGGATCAAAAACTCTTTCACCCACAACGGTGATGGTGCCGTCCCGATCTATTTTTCTGTGAAAGCAGGTCTCAAACCCGGTATGACAGGCTGCACCGCCGATCTGTTCCACCTTGAAGAGAACAGTATCGCTGTCACAGTCTGCGTAGATTTCTCTGATTTTCTGGACATGGCCGGATGTTTCGCCCTTATGCCACAGTTCCTGCCGCGACCGGCTCCAGTAATGGGCCTCACCGGTCTCCAGCGTCTTTTTCCATGAGGCCCTGTTTATGTAGGCGAGCATGAGCACCTTGCCGGAGGCGTAATCCTGTACAACAGCCGGCAGCAGTCCATCCTGTTTGCTGAAATCCAAATCAATCATGGCCGTTTTGCCTTTTCAAAAAAAATTTAAACCTAAAACCTGCATAAACTATTTTCAAAAAGGAAGTTATGCTTTTAATATTAGCGAGTTATGGGAAAGTTGTGCTT
>CAYTJI010000437.1:0-1978 GCA_964438065.1 uncultured Desulfobacteraceae bacterium
CGTCACAGATGAATCGACTCCTCCGGAAAGCCCGCATATCACCCTTTCATCACCAATCCGTTTTTTCATGGACCTGACGGAACGTTCAATAAACGATGCCATGGTCCAGGTCGGTTCGCAGCCGCATATTCTGAACAGAAAATTTTTCAGTATTCGCATGCCTTCCGGGGTGTGAGCGACTTCCGGATGGAATTGCACGCCGAACCACTTTCGTGAAGGATCCCCCATGGCGGCAACCGGGGAACTGTCTGTTGACGCCAGCGAGGAAAACCCTTCGGGCAACTGCTCGATGCGGTCCCCGTGGCTCATCCACACAGCCTGTCTTTCCTGTTTTTCAAAGCCGTAGAACAGGCTCTGATTCTCCCTTATCGTGATGGTCGCATTGCCGTATTCGCGCTCCATTGTCTCAACAACCCGGCCGCCCAGTACGTGTGTCAGGAACTGCATCCCGTAACATATGCCGAGTATGGGTACCCCCAGCTCAAAGATCTCTACATCGGCCATGGGCGCGTCATCGTCATTGATACTGGAAGGTCCGCCCGAAAGGATGATGCCTTTCGGTGAAAATCCCCTGATCCTGTCAATACTCAGATGACAGGGGTGAATTTCGCAGTACACACTGGCCTCCCGAATCCTCCTGGCAATGAGCTGCGTGTATTGTGACCCAAAATCCAGAATCAGTATTTTCTGTCGGTAAAGATCGTCCTGCATGAAATGACCCCGATTCTATTCCAACCGATAGTTCGGCGCTTCTTTAATAATGATGACGTCATGCACATGGCTTTCTCTGAGTCCCGCCGGCGTGATCTGCACGAATTCAGGCTTCGTCTGAAGGGATGGGATATCCGGGCATCCCAGATAGCCCATTCCGGATCTCAGTCCGCCGACGAGCTGATAGACCGTCTCCGACAGCTGACCCCGGTAAGGCACCCGTCCGACAATCCCCTCAGGAACCAGTTTATCACTGCCTTCTGTTTGTTCCTGAAAATACCGATCCCTGCTGCCTTCGGCCATGGCCTCCATTGAGCCCATACCCCGGTATACCTTGTATGTTCTTCCCTGAAAGAGAATGGTTTCTCCAGGGCTTTCTTCGGTACCGGCAAAGAGGCTTCCGATCATCACGGAATCCGCACCGCCGGCCAGCGCCTTGGTAATATCACCCGAATATTTGATCCCGCCATCCGCGATGACCGGGATGCCGGCTTCTTTTGCCACGGCGGCGCAGTTCATAATAGCCGTCATCTGAGGCATCCCGACGCCGGCGACCACCCTTGTCGTACATATGGATCCCGGGCCGACCCCGACCTTGACCGCATCCACGCCGGCATCTATCAGCGCTTTTGTTCCTTCCGCGGTAGCAACATTCCCGGCAATCACTTCCAGGTCAGGGAAATTTTTTCGTGTTCTCCTGATGGCCTCCAGGACCTTTTCGGAATGGCCGTGAGCCGTATCCACCACCAGGACATCCACGGCCGCGGCAACAAGACTCGCGATTCTCTCATCCATATCCGGTCCTATCCCCACGGCAGCACCGACTCGTAAGCGGCCCAGGTCATCTTTACACGAATCCGGGTATTTTTTAATTTTCTCTATATCCTTAATGGTGATCAAACCCTGGAGTTTGCCTTTTTCATCTACAACGAGAAGTTTTTCGATCCGCCTTTCATGGAGTATGGACTTGGATTCTTCCAGGGTGATGCCGGCCTTCGCCGTAACCAGATCATCCTTGGTCATGACATTTTCAACCTTCTGATCCAGGTTGGTTTCAAACCGCAGATCCCGGTTGGTGATAATGCCGACCAGCTTGCGATTCTCAGTGATGGGAACGCCCGAGATGCGGTAGCGGGCCATGATGGCCTCGGCTTCGCCGACCAGGTTGTCGGGACTGAGCGTGATGGGATTAGTAATCACGCCGCTGACCGATCTCTTGACCTGATCGACCTCGCTGGCCTGCTCTTCTATCGTCATGTTGCGATGG
>CAYTJI010000438.1:0-1541 GCA_964438065.1 uncultured Desulfobacteraceae bacterium
TGCGCCCTTGCCGCCTTGCATCTTCGGCAAACGCGACGCTTGCAGGATTTAGGTTGTGCCCATCCATAAATGAAATTCGGGGCACGGGTGAATTTCCGATCCGGAAATGCGAAGTTTTGCGCAAGGCCAAGGGAATCAAGGGATTATGCGAAGGCGTACATCGGGTACGCCGCACCTGTCTGCGTGCGGGCACGCCCAGGCAGGCAAGTGATCCCGCAGATTGATGCAGGGATTGCGGAAAAAGGGCATTTCCGGATGGACACGAAGTTGGTTATGGGCAGGAGCGATCCAGACCCCTCCGCCTCCCTGCAGCAGTGTTTTTACCCGGACCTTTTAAGAGGTTATCCGGTTTCAATCTAAACCGGCATGGCCGGATTCAAAATATCCCGGCCACCCACGGATATGAAAATACAGCCTGATTTTTCAGCACGGTTCTGTGTATTTTCACGGTAAAGTATGGCCGTTCCTGTTGTCAACAAAAACCTCGGAGCCGCCTCCAGCCGGTTCTCGGTGACTTTTTGTGAGGATAACTTCAAACAGACTCATAAATTTTAGAAAAACGGATTCCCCCCGGTGCCCATCTGTGAGGAACAGAGTGATGAAAACCCGCAGGCCCGTGAAGCCGAGGATGTTTACGACCTATTGCCTGTCCCGGGCATTCACCGTGCCGGGAAACCGGGCTTATATGTTCCGAATTTTGACGAATCCGCCAAAAAACCATCACTTTCAAGGAGAAACGTATGGCACAGATTGACGCCTTTTTTAAACTCATGAACGAACAGGGGGCTTCCGACCTTCATCTTGTCGCCGGACAGCAACCCGTACTACGCATTCATGGCGATCTGGAACGGGTAAAATACCAGGTCCTCGACAATGACACCCTCAAAGCCATGCTTTATGAAATTGCGCCAGAGCACCACGTGAAGACATTCGAGGAAACCGGCGACGTGGATTTCGCCTATGAAATTCCCGGGCTGGCAAGGTACCGCGCCAATTTTTTTCAGCAGAGAAATGGTATCGGTGCCGTGTTCAGAGAAATCCCCGACACCATCCTGACGGTGGAGGAACTGGGCCTCCCGCCGGTGATCAGGAGGTTGGCCACCCTGCCGAGAGGCCTTGTACTGGTCACCGGCCCTACGGGCAGTGGTAAATCGACCACTCTCGCGGCGATTATCCACGAGGCCAACAGAACCCGGCGAGACCATATCCTGACTATCGAGGACCCAATCGAGTTTGTTCACAAAAGCGACAAGGCCGTGGTAAACCACCGGGAAGTAGGTATCCACACCAAATCATTTTCCGCCGCACTGAGAGGAGCACTGCGAGAGGACCCGGATATTATCCTGGTAGGGGAAATGCGCGACCTGGAAACCATTTCCCTGGCCATAGAGGCATCGGCCACGGGGCATCTCGTCTTCGGTACCCTGCATACATCCAGCGCCCCCAAGACGGTAGACCGGGTGATCGAGGTGTTTCCGGTAAACCAGCAGCAGCAAATCCGAAATACCCTGGCCGACGGAATCCGGGCCGTGGTCTCCCAG
>CAYTJI010000438.1:1551-1969 GCA_964438065.1 uncultured Desulfobacteraceae bacterium
CCAGACCCTCTTCAAACGCCGGGATATGAGAGGACGGGTAGCGGCCGCGGAAATCATGATTGCCACGCCCGCGGTCAGGAATCTGATTCGCGAGTCAAAAACGTACCAGATTCCCTCAATGATCCAGACCGGTGCCAAATACGGCATGCAGACCCTGGATGATGCCATTATGGAGCTCTTGAAAAAAAAGATCATCTCTGCGGATGACGCGTATGCCAAAGCCGAAGAAAAAACCAAGTTTCTGCCGTTTATGAAAAATCCGCCGGCTGATTTTACAGAGGTTTAGCCTGGATTTCCGTATCACCTAAAACCTGCATAAACTGTTCTCAAAAAAGGAGTTATGTTATTAATATCAGCGAGTTATGGGAATGCCGGGATTGCGTGTCCCGCATCAATCCGAATGCGGCCATAAAGGCTG
>CAYTJI010000439.1:0-1965 GCA_964438065.1 uncultured Desulfobacteraceae bacterium
ATCATGACAAACTCCCACCTGGTGAAGCAGCAGATCATGCAGTATTATTCCGTGCCGCCGGACCGGATCCGGGTGATTTATAACGGCGTGGACCCCGAACGGTTCAACCCCCGGGTGAGGGATCTGTACAGGGAAGCGGTCAGAGAAGCACATGGCATTGCCGGGGACGAAATGCTTCTTCTTTTTGTTTCCAATGACCACAAACGGAAAGGTCTCATGACCATCCTGCAGGCCGTTCAGGCTCCGCTGGATGAAAGGATCCGGTTGATGGTTATTGGGAAAAAAGGTCGGTTTTATGAGAACTGGGCAGAGAATCATCTGGGTCGGGGCCGGGTGCTGTTCATCGGACCCAGAATGGATGTTGAAAGATACTACGCGGCATCAGACCTGTTTGTGTTTCCCACCGGCTATGACGCCTTTGCTAATGTCTGTCTGGAGGCCATGGCCTGCGGCCTGCCCGTGATCACCACCCGGAACAACGGGGCCTCAGAGCTGATCAAGGACGGGAAACAGGGGTTTGTCCTGCGGGAAGGAACACCGGAGGAACTGGCCATGCGGATCAGGGCCCTTCTGTCGCAGTCGGAAAGGGAGAAAATGGGCCGGCAAGCGGCTGATAAGGCCAAAGCGTTCACACTGGAAAACCATGTTCGGCAAGTGCTCCGGCTGTATGGGGATGTCTGTCTTGAAGCGGTGACTTAAAGTTTTCATCCATAAATGGCCTTTTTCCGCAATCCCTGTGTCAATCTGCGGGATCACTTGCCTGCCTGTCTGTCGTCCGGACGGGACAGTCAGGCATGCAGACAGGTGCGGCGTACCGGATGTACGCCTCCGCATCATCCCTTGATTTCCCTGGCCTTGCGCAAAAATTCGCATTTCCGGATTGGAAACTCACCCGTGTCCCGAATTTCATTTCCGGATAGGCACTTAAATAAGAATAAACGGAAATGCCCGGTCAGCATGTCACGAAAACAGCGGTTTTTTGATGCAAGATCTTCACACCTGGTTCCGTGGACAGTTGGACCGGCACACGGTGGAATCCAACGAGAAGTCTTTATCAAAGCGCCTGCTGAACCTTATTTCAACTTCTTAAAATCCGGCTTCCGTTTCTCCATGAAAGCGGTGACGGCTTCAATATTTTCACGCGTACCGATCAGTTTGCTCATGCTGGCGCATTCCGCCGTTCTGGCCTCCCGGATGCCCTTCTGATGGTGGATTTTCAGGCACCGTTTGATCTCACGCAACGCGCTCAAAGGCCACTGCGCGATTTCACGTGCCTTTTCGAGTGTCTCTTTCAACAACGTGTCATCCGGATATACCCTGGCGGCGATACCGGTCTCAAGGACGCGGCGGGCATTCAGCCATTCGGCGGTAAACAGGAGTTCGGCCGCCTGCTGCGGCCCCAGGCAGACCTGCATCAGGTAGCTGGACGCGGCTTCCATGACCAGACCGAGGCGGGCAAACGGCAGGCTCATCCGGACGCTTTCACCGACATACACGATATCGCAGTGGAAAAGAACCGTGGCACCAATGCCCACAGCCACTCCCTGAACCGCCGCCAGCAGGGGTTTGTCCAGCGCGAGAAGAGCGTCAAAAAAGAGGTTAAAGACCTTGGGTTCTTCTTCGGAATGGCCGAAATCCGTGAGATCCACCCCCGCGCTGAAATTGTCGCCCGCGCCGGTCAACACCACGACGGTGACGTCGTCATTTTTTCGGGCCTCCTCCAGTGCGTCCCGCAGGGCCTCCCACTGGGCCCTGTTAAATGCGTTTTTTTTCTGCGGCCGATTCAGGGTAACCAGAAAGACCCCGGCATCGTCCAGTGAGCTCAGAACCGGTGATTCCGTCATGAATTCGTGTCCATCCATAAATGAGTCCCGCCATGGCGTTCGTAATCTGTCGGTATTCCTTACAGATGACACCTAAAACCTGCATAAACTGTTCTCAAAAAAGGAGTTATGGGAATGCCGG
>CAYTJI010000440.1:0-1956 GCA_964438065.1 uncultured Desulfobacteraceae bacterium
TTTTTCGGGTCTTCGGCGAACCGGTCATACCGGTTGCCGTTCCGGTCATACTCCAGGGAACCGCCGCCCGGATGGCAGACCGCGCACATTTTTGCAAAGGCATAGGAGGTAAAATCGATTTCAAGAGGAGAAGTGTTCTTTTTTTCCGCCAACTGCGGAAAGATCGGCCCCGGACTTCACCACCGGCCTCCGTATTGGCCTGGACTGGTACACCAGGGATACGCCTCCGCATAATCTGCTGTCATCTTTTCTCCCTTGCCCTGCTGAAAATGGAATCCCATGGTAATCTTATCGTAATCATGGCACTTGCCGCAGGTCTGTTTCGGGCTGTAAGGCACATCCGCATTGATCCCGGAAACAGGGTTGATGATGTTGCCGTTTTCGTCCCGCAGAAAGATCGGCGGACAAATGCCCATGGCATCCTGTCTGGCATGTTCGTGGGCCGTGTCAACAGATACGGATGCTTGCGTTTGGGCAAGCGCCGGGATCGCCATGACAATCGATAACACGGCAGACAAAAAGAAAATTCGATGTATACGGCTATACATTTTCATCCCACACCTCCATCAAAACGAAAAAACGGTTTGCAAAAATGCCCATGACGCATCAGGGTCCGGGCCGGTCTTTCTGATAAATTCTGACCGGGAAAAGCAGAAAAAGAGAAAACCGGACAAGCAGGATTTTATCTTTTTGACGCAATCCTTTCTCCTTTATTACCGATAAATTTTATTTTATCATCCTAAGCCGGATGGGTGAGGCAATAGTCGCCCCTTTGTAATGATCGCTATCGTTCATATCCGGAACAGGGGATACACATATGCGCGTCTCCCACAACCCGCAGATACACTTTGGACACCAGCTCACCACACTGGCTGCAGGGAACAAGGCCCATGATTTCACCAAAGTCGTCGCCCCACTCGTAATCCCGCACCGAATCGATAGTTAAAACCTCCGTTTCAGGGGCATCCCAGATGATATCCGCCATGGCCCATGCCTCTTCCGCAGGGATTTGTGTGGGCGGTATCCCCTGACCCCGCTTCCGCATGAAGTCTGATTCCGCTATCATTTTATGTCTGCCCGGTTTGTAAGAAACACGAACAGCTTTTTCCTTTTTTTTGTCAATCAGGGTCAGGGCCAATTTTCCCCAGCCAGCTTTTTCGATATTTCCTTTTCCCAGTGTGCACCCAGTGGTATATTGAACACCGTCGGCAAAGCATTGCGCCCCATGGTTTTCGCCAATTTCAAGAATGCAGTGCAACTCGCCGGAAGAACCCGTCCGCTGAACGGAAAGCTCACGCAGGGCAGCCATTGCCGCACGCACGCCCGCCGCACTGGCCCAGCAGATATGTCCATGAAACTCAAACGCTTTTTTTAATATTTCCTTATCACTCATGATGTTTCCCTCCTTGATTCTTTTTCCCGTTTACAGACGTTAAAAAAGTCTTTCATATTTTTACGACGGCTGTCCCTGAAATACCGAAACAGCCGTTTCCAGTCCGTTGCGCAAAGAGCAAAAAACGCTCCGACCGAGCCTGCAATGCCTGCCCCCACAGGGCATCCCGCCTGACCGCAGAACGGGCAGACGGAGAACGCCGCATACAGGCCTGTAAAACCAAACCACTTCGCGGCAAATCGAAACAGGTGGCCGAACGGGGAAAGATGCAGGGTCTCATGTACACCGTTTACATCGGTTCAGGGCTCAATCCCTTTGTCCGCATCACCTTGTTCACCACCTGGTGAACATCCGCAAGACATCATCTTCCCTTGGGATTTTTTTCCGAGCATTGGCACCCGCCTTTCTTTTTTTCGGCCACAATCCGTTCCATAATCGTGGACCGGCCGTTTTCCGCGATATCACGCTCGATATCCGATTCCGTATATCCGAAACAATAACAAACAATATCCGTCATGGATTTAATCTCCTTTTTTTCTCATGAAGAAACATAATATAAATAA
>CAYTJI010000441.1:0-1935 GCA_964438065.1 uncultured Desulfobacteraceae bacterium
TGTCGAAGGAATACGGGCAATTCCTTCATTTCGGTTCCGAAATAACGCAACTGGGAAAGATCTACCGTGAATACAAAACCGCCAATCAGCTGATGGATTACGATGACCTGATCCTGAACCTCCGAAAGCTGCTGGCCGAACACGATGATGTCCGTGCCGGTCTGGGCCGGCAGTATCAATACATCATGGTGGATGAATACCAGGACACCAACAGCATTCAGGCCGACATTGTCTTCTGGCTGGCCCGGGAACACCGCAATATCATGGCCGTTGGAGACGATTCCCAGTCCATCTACTCATTCCGGGGGGCCAATTACAGGAACATGTTTGAATTTCCACGGAACTTTCCCGGGACAAAAGTGATCAAGCTGGAAGAAAACTACCGCTCCATCCAGCCGATTCTCTCCTTCACGAACGCCCTGATGGACCAGGCCGACGAAAAATTCACCAAATGTCTCTTTACCAGGCGGCAGGGCAGCGAACAGCCGAGGGTTATTGATACCCGGACAGAGCCGGAACAGGCCCTGTATGTCTGCCGGATCATCCGGGAACAGATCGAAAACGGCCGATCCATGAACGACATTGCCGTGCTGTTCCGGGCGGGGTATCATTCCTTTGAACTGGAGGCGGAACTGGCCCGTCAAGGCGTCCGTTATGTCAAGTATGGGGGATTCAAGTTCCTGGAGTCCACCCATATCAAGGATTTCCTTGCCCACCTGCGGGTGATCGTCAACCCGGACGAAGCGGTCAGCTGGGTCCGTATCCTGAGACTGATCCGCAACATCGGCCAGGCAAAAAGCCAGGTCATTATTCGATGGATGAAGGACGGGGGTATCCCGCCTGCCCGGGTCGCCGAATGGCCGGGCATGGGGAAAAATAAAAGGGGGCTCAAAACGCTCTCCAAACTCCTGACAGCCCTTTCTGCCGATGGTATAACGCCTCAGCAGGCGGTCGAAGCGGTCATGAAGTACTATACCCCCATCCTGCAGGAAAAATTCGATGATTATCCGAAGCGCCGGAAAGAGCTGGATCAGCTCATCCCCATGGCCGGCCGCTACAGGAAACTGAGGAATTTCCTGGACGACCTGACACTGGAACCGCCCACGAGCCCGGCGGACATGGAAGCAAAGCAACCGCGCGAGGTCCTCACCCTTTCCACGGTTCACTCGGCCAAGGGGCTGGAATGGCCGGTAGTGATCATTATCTGGGTAATGGAAGGCCGGTTCCCTTCCGCCATGGCATATGCCAATACAGAGGATCTGGAAGAAGAACGCCGGCTCATGTACGTTGCCGCGACCCGTGCCAAGGACCGGCTGATTCTGTGCTACCCGGGTAACGAGTCCATGCCCCCCTGGCAGACGGCGGTGCCGGGCTTCAGAAACGGGCTTTCCTGTTTTATCCGGGACCTGCCGGGAGGCGTTGTGGCCCATGAATCCAGCGGGAAACCGGTACGCTTTTCCGGGGATATTTCCACAGTCTCCGTCCCAGGGACCCCCAAGCCCGTCCCTGACCTTCCACAAGCCTGCGGGTTCGTTCAGGGAGAAAGGGTCCGGCACCCCGCGTTCGGCACGGGGGTTGTTTCAAAATTCATAGACCATGACAAGATAGAAGTGGTCTGCAGCAAAGCGGGCAGAAAACGCCTCCACATGGCCTATACCACACTGGAAAAAATCTGATTGTGCGCAACGGCTTTTTGTGGCTCCTCTCCACACGCCTCTGAACCTGCTGTCAGACATGTTTCAAACCCGACCCCCAGGCCGGGGTCTATAGGCGGGAAACCCCGGCCTTAACGGCCTTTCTCCGGGCACCGGGTCTTGAATTCGTGTCCATCCATAAATGAGTCCCGCCATGGCGGGATTTGTTCAAGATCAAGGCGAAGATCCGCCCCAACCCACCAGCTTTCCAGTCTCCCCGCTTCCCCGTCTCTTCCCTTCT
>CAYTJI010000442.1:0-1926 GCA_964438065.1 uncultured Desulfobacteraceae bacterium
GGTTTCTGTACAGACTGGCGCAGAGGGAATTCGGCCCTCTGGCCACCGGTACGGTCGGCGTGAATGATTCGCAGATCAGGGAACTTGAAAATATTGTCGACAAAATTGCCGTCAACAAACCCCTGCTGGACGCCCTGATCAAGGCGTTGATTTTCCAGGACCTGGGAAGACTCCCGGCCCTGAGAGAAAAATACAAGGCCGACATTAATCCTGCGGAACTGGCTCAGGCAAGCGCGGTATTTATCGAAAAAGAGGGCATCGCTGAAAATTACGGCCTTGATGAGAAAGGTAAAGAATATCTTGTCTTTCTGGTGAGACACCACAGTCTGCTGCACCACATGCTCCGGGGAGAATATTCCACTTCTGCCATAAAGGATGTCCTGGTATCGGGAGACAAGTCCCTGTTTGACGCCTTTTTTGTGTTTTCCTTTATCATGCTGTCCGCCATCAGAGACGATCTGATTCTCGAAGACCTGGCAAGCCAATTGTTCAGAATCAGGGACCGGTATTACGAGATTATTGACGGCAAAACCAGCCTGGAAGAACGCATGAACGAAAGGTTCATTCAGAAGGGCAATCTTTTCTTCGCCCTCGAAGCGTACCAGAAAGAAGGGCTTCCCCAGGGGATCGCGTCCTCCCATTACCTGGAATCCACGGCATGGAGTCTGCCTGCCAGACCCAGGCGTATCCAGGCCGGCAAAACGGTTTTTGCCCTGGAACGTATTTTCAGGCTGCGGGGGATCCGCTATGTTCAGTACGAAGACATCATTCGTCTGATCATCAAGGTCCCCCGGCGATACATTTACAAGAAGAAAAAACTGGCCAGCATCGGGTACGCAAAGTTCGAAAAGGAGCTCTTCGAAGCCTTTCGGATTTACAATACCATTCAGGCCCTTCCGGACAAAGCCGGACAGTTTCTTCTGGACCGGCTTGTGGAAGACCGCGCCCGTATATTCGGATATGAAAAGGTGAGCAATTATCTGAGCTATGAAAACCAGATCAAACTCCTGCTTCTCGGGCTGCTGGGAATCGATCATTTCCAGTCCGGGGATTCTCCCGTATGCCTCAATTTCCTGCCACTGTGCGAAAAAATCGAAAGACGGTATGAAGCGGTCAACGACCATCTCAACACCCTGTCCACGGACCGGCTCTTGAGCAAAGAACACCTCCTGGCAGGTTTTTTTAAAGCGGATACCGGCATCATCCTCAGAAAGGAAACCTTCCCGAATGTTTGCTCAATCGATTTCCAGGATACCCTGAATATCGCCCATAAAATCTCTCATATGGCTGCTATCAATGACGTGGAGCAGCTTAAAAACTATTTTCACACCAGCCTCCGGTCTCTGAACATGCACCCCTTCCACACGGATGACTATGAGAAACAGCTTGAAGAGGCCTATAAAAAACGACTGGACCGGATTTCGGATATGATACTGAATCAGGCGAAAAAGCAGATGGATCTTGTTCGTGATTTTGAAGAACTCCACAACCTTGTGAGTGATATCCTGGAACGATCTGTGGCGATTGGATTTTCCGATGACCAGAGACACCGGCTCACGGACCTTTACGAATTGAGAAAAGACAGCCTGAAGGGAGAAAAACTGACTGAAATTGAGGCGTTCCTCGGCAACATCCGTGATATCAACGAAATCCAGGACTACTGGGAAAGCATCAAATGGTATCTGCAGAATAATCGCCGTTTTTTGGGCAAGGAATTCGAAAACACGGTTGCGAAAAAATTTGATGAGGCTGCAAAAAGGGTGGCGTAATACACACCTTGAACGAAAAACGGCACAACTCATATCTGACGATTTTGTAAAAAGTGGAAACTCGGAATTCCGGTTGCAATATACGGAAAAAACAACTATATATCTGAGGTAGTGTCCATCCATAAATGAGGATTTTTGTCCGAGATCAAGGCACGCA
>CAYTJI010000443.1:0-1916 GCA_964438065.1 uncultured Desulfobacteraceae bacterium
TCAAGGTCCACCGATTTGTGCGACCACGCGCATTCCGCCGAGAAGATCAGCCCGGGAAGGATGTCATGAACACGGAAGCCCGCATTCCCTTTATATTTCGGCACCGCCGGGATATCATTCCCTTTGAACGGATTTTTCCTGAATTCGGCCTTCTCACAGGTATAGTTTGCAAAAACCATAAGCCTGTCAAACAGGTCGGCTTTTGCCCCGATCTCAATCCCCTTGTGAAGGGTTTCCGGATGATTCGTATTGGTGAATGTAACGGCGTCAAAAAAGATTTCGTCTTTTATCTTCGCCCGAAACAGGGTGATGTTCGCCTGGATGTTCGGCGTGAAATAATGCCGGATACCCGCTTCGTAGTGGATTCCTCTCTGCGGCTTGAGTCCCGTGTTCACCCGGATCTTTCCCGCCACGAAATCATATACCACCAGCTCGTCCGTAAGGGGGAACCGCAGGCTCCGGTTGGCCCGCACAAAGACGGAAGACCTCCCGGCATACCTGAAAGTCAATCCCGCGCTGTAGGCATTTTCCCGGTCGGTGACCGTATCGTCCAACGGTGCCAGCCATCCCGTCAGGTCCTGCTGCTTTAGATCGTATTTGACCCGTTCACGCCGCGCGCCCACCGACAGGAAAAGATTTTCCAGGACGGAAAATTCATCGGTGAAGTAAAATCCCAACGCGTCCCTGTCAATATTTGTAAGACCGGACGGGGTCAGGACCGGGGAAAAAAGATTCGAAAACGCGTCCATGTCAAGCTCGGCCCAGTACATATCGGCCCCCGCAATGAAGGTGTTTCCATGGCTAAAGATCTCTCCAACCCAGACATACCGGGGATTGACACCCCACGTTTCCGTGTCCGCGTGTGACGCAAAGGGAAACAGAGGGTCCGGAAACCAGGTCTCAACCTGTCGGTCTCTGTAGGAAAGATCGGAAACCAGAGAACCATACGTCCCGAGATCCAGATCTACCCTCAATTTGAGATAACGATCACGGGTCTCGGCATCATCAAAGGGATTCGCGGTGGACCGCCTGTCGACGTCCACCAACGCCTCCGGCAGGGACCCGGGGAGCCCGTAGTTATCGGAATGATAGGACCCGCTCAGGACAAGCCTCAGGAACTCCGCGGGATCGTAGACGATCTTCCCGCCCACATCCCTTGTCCGGAACTCCGAGTTGTCCCTGTAGCCGGTGGTGGCGTCGTAGCTTGAAAAAAGAGAAGCGGCGATATCCCCCTTTCCGACGCTGATGGCAAGTTCCTCTTTGTTTCGTCCATAACTCCCCAGAGTCGTCCCGGTACTGAACGTCAATTTCTCCGTCGGAATTTTCGTTATGATATTAATGACCCCGCCGACGGCATTGTCACCGTAAAGCACGCTTCCGGTTCCCCGGACGATCTCGATCCGCCGGATCTGCTCCAGGGGAATCTGGGTCCAATCCGTCCCGCTGAGATCGATGGCGTTGACACGGCGCCCGTCCACCAGCACCAAGGTGTTGGACGCGGCCGTCTCACCAAACCCGCGCATATCGACCTGGGCGCTTCTTCCATTCCCCAGCAGGTCCCTGACCTGAATGCCTTCCATGGAGCGGAGCAAATCCGGGACGGATTTTGAATTGGAAGTCTTGATATCCTCCGCATCAATAATGGTGACATTGGCCGGCACCTTTTCCACCTTCTGCTCGGTCCTTGTGGCGGTAACGATCAGCTCTTCCATCGTCGGCACCCCGGCGGGGGCCTTTTTCTCCTCCTCCGCGCAGCTGACCCCCCAGGACAAACAAACCACACACGCCGCCAACACAAAAAGATATTTTTTCATCTTACCCCTCCTGACCTGATTTCAGGATCTCCGCCCGGGACCTGAACAAAAAATCCCCGGACCGACTTGAATCGATCCGGGGATTTCCCTTTTTTATCCTCT
>CAYTJI010000444.1:0-1909 GCA_964438065.1 uncultured Desulfobacteraceae bacterium
AACTCGAAACCCTGTTCCCGGGGTATAATCGCATCCCTGCAGGGTGATGCACAGGACTGAAAAGAAACCCCCACAGCCCGGGCTGCCCCGAACTTTCCGGGATATTTCCCCGGCAGTGGGCCGTGCGCTGTTTTTGATCCCATCTGTTCCTTACCAGCAATTCTAATTATGGACCCTCGAAAGGAAAAATTTTCCGTTTTCAGTGCGCAATGAGGTGAATTTTGACATCGTCCTGACATATTGCAGGGTAAAATACACATAGAAAGGCATACCATTCCCATCATCAAGTTCAAAATTAGAATTGCTGGTTCCTTATTGAACAGATTGACTTCCAACGAACTCAAGTTCGTCGCTCATAGGATGCCGCTTGCGGCATAAACCAGGTTTTTACAAAGCCGTTAAATTTGTTTTAAGGCCTCTATAACATTTTCCGGAGGAATAATTGTGCCTCCGGGGTGGCCGACGAGAACAGCAGGGGCCTTGCCTGCGGCACATCGTTCAACTTCCAGATGGATCTGCCCCAGATTGATCTCTACGGTCACAAAACCCTTCACGTGTTCGGCCAATTCCCTGATTTCATCTTCCGGAAAAGGCCACACGGTAATCAGCCTCAACAATCCCGCCTTGATTCCCATTTCCCGGGCCTCGTCCACGGCAGCCAGGCTGGTCCTTCCGGACACACCATAGGATATAACGGCGATGTCCGCATCCTCGAGGCGGTATTTTTCCGTCATAATGATGTCATCAAGGTTGTCATGAACCTTTTTCACCAGACGGTTCATCATTTGCTCCTGGGTCTCCACGCTCATGACCGGATACCCTTTTTCATCATGCGTCAGCCCCGTCACATGGATATTGTAGCCCTCCCCCGCTATGGCCATGGGCGCAACACCATTCGGACCGGGTTCAAAAGGTTTGAACCGGTCTTTCCTGCCTTTGGCCCTGGGCCTGGAGATCACTTTTATGTCCCGTTCTCTTGGGATGACCACCCGCTCACTCAGATGACCGACCATCTCGTCCGTCATCACGAGAACCGGGAGTCTGTACTTCTCGCTGAGATTGAAGGCCGTGATTGTCTGGTAGAAGATCTCCTGTGGAGAGGCGGGTGCCAGCGCGATAATTTCGTTGTGACCATGTGGCCCCCACCGGGCCTGAAGCATATCTGCCTGGGCCCCCTGGGTGGGCAGTCCGGTGGATGGACCGGCGCGCTGCACATTGACGATGACACACGGGGTCTCGGTACACACGGCAAGTCCGATATTTTCCATCATGAGACTGAAACCCGGCCCGGATGTGGCCGTCATGCTCTTTACGCCGGCACAGGATGCCCCGATGACGGCGGCAATAGCCGCGATTTCGTCCTCCATCTGGATAAATGTGCCGCCGACGTCCGGCAACCGCGCAGACATATGCTCGGCAACTTCCGTGGCCGGTGTTATGGGATAGCCCGCGAAAAAACGACATCCAGCGGCCAGGGCTCCTTCGGCGCAGGCGACATCCCCGACGATAAAATGATCCCCTGTAAGGACTGCAGGTTTCATGGTTGACAGCCTCTTTATTGCCTGTCTGTGTCCCGCCGTGTATCCGGCGCGACTTCTACCGAGTAGATGGCGAATTCGGGGCAGATAATTTCACAGTAATGGCAGTTCACGCACCCGTCCGGGTTTCTGACCCGTGGTGGGTGATAACCCTTTCGGTTAAACTCCGTGGAAAATTCGAGTACTTCCTTGGGGCAGAATTCAATACAGTAGCCACATCCCTTGCAACGGTCCTCCAGAATGTGGACGATGCCGCGGGTAATTTCAATGTCTTCTACATCAAGTGGGATTCGCCAGAAAGTCATGCCGCTGTCCGTGAAACCTAAAACCTGCAAGCGTCGAGTTTGCCGAAGACCTGCCTGCAGCAGGCA
>CAYTJI010000445.1:0-1895 GCA_964438065.1 uncultured Desulfobacteraceae bacterium
TTGAATCACAGGTAAAATTTGATGAAGCATGAAACACCAGCAAAGAGAATCCGCCTCAATGAGTCATGAACCGAACTTCCCGGACATCAACCTTTCTTTTCATATACACCGGTCTTATGTTCAATTTTTCCGGTCAGTTGATCGAAAAGAACAGAAGATATCCCGATTCCTCTTCTGGACGCAATTTCCTGTGCCAGTTGAAAATCAAGCATGGACGTGTACATCTCCTCCGTCTTCCCTCCGCTGATGAACCCTGATTTTGGTATACTGGCTCTCATTTCCTTTAACAAATAATAGATGAAAAGCGACTCCAGCCCGTCACAGGCCTCTTTCAGACGCTTTTCATCCTTGTCTGAAGCAGACGAAACAGAAGATGACCCGCTATCCGCTGAAACGATTGCAGAAGGAAAAATACCGATTTCCATTATATGGTCTCCAGCTCAGCCTGAAGCGCACCGGACGCCCTGAGGGCCTGGAAAATGGTTATCAGATCTCTGGGGGAAACGCCGAGAGCATTCAAAGCCCTTACCAGTTCTCCGATACTGACCCCCGCCTTTACCAGCATGAGTTTATTCTTTTCTTCCTGCACGGACAGATTTGTGTCCGGAATTGAAACCGTTCGGCCGTCCGAAAACGGAAGTGGCTGCGAAATGTCTGACGATTCCTTAACCGCCACGCTCAGGTTTCCATGGGCGATTGCGATCGTGGAGATCCGCACATCCTTGCCGATCACAACGGTTCCGGTTCGTTCATTGATCACGACCTTGGCGACAGCATCCGGAGAAATATTCAGACGTTCGATCAATGTCACGAGTCTTACCAGATTACCCCGGTATTTTTCAGGGACTTTTACCTTGACTGTCCCGGCATCCATGGTCTGAGCAACACGGTCATACAGGGCCGTATTGATTGCGTCCGCAACCCGTGACACAGTCGTAAAATCGGGTTCATGCAAGATCAGAGACAATGATTTTTTATTGAAAAAATCAGAATGGATCTCTTTTTCCACCGTGACGCCGCTGATGATTCTTCCGACAGTGGGAAAATTTTTCTGGACCCCCGCCGCAACACCTGACGTAGAAAATCCACCGATAATCACCGGACCTTGTGCAACCGCATAGACCTCTCCGTTTGCCGCCTTAAGGGGTGTAAACAGAAGGGTGCCGCCGTAAAGGCTTTCCGCATCGCTGATGGAAGAGACAATAGCATCTGTCCGGGTCCCAGACCTGGCAAACGGCGGCAGGTCGGCCGTGACCATGACAGCTGCCACATTTTTCACGTCCACGTCTTTGGGATCGATTTTAATCCCCATTTTTTCCAGCATACTGGATATGGACTGGAGCGTAAATTCTGATTTGTTGCCGTCTCCCGTGCCGTCCAGTCCGACAACAAGACCATATCCGATCAATTGGTTTTTGCGCACGCCCTCAATGTCAGCGATATCCTTGATGCGGGCGCCCCGGGAAAGACCGGGCAGCAAGATGAAAATTAAGAGCAGGAATCCGGCGAACCCGGGAATCATTTTAGTCATAAGAGAAGCTTTCATTGGATAAAAATACCTGTGCTGAACCGCCTGCCGAACAGTCCGTCTTTCAGTTCATCCTGAAAAAAGTGCATGTACTAAAATGGCCATACTGTGTCCAGAACCCTCACGAGCCATCCCGGGTTCTGTTTGTCGTTTACAACTCCTGATCCTGTGTAGACAATTTCGGCGTCTGAGATATATTTGGAGAGAATCACGTTGTCGGCCGAAATATCTCTCGGTCGGATAATTCCGGTCAGGGCCAGGACCTGTTTCTCGTTGTTTACGGTGATTTCACGTTTTCCCAGTATTTTCAGAGTACCGTTGGGAAGCACTTTCGTGACTCTTGCCGTGATGAATGCATCAAGTTTTC
>CAYTJI010000446.1:0-1893 GCA_964438065.1 uncultured Desulfobacteraceae bacterium
GGCATCTGTCCACGGCCAGGGGCTGAATATTGCAGGCACGAAATGTGTAAATGTCCACCCGGAAAACTACAGGGTGAACCTCCCCACGGTCATGGCGGTTATCGTTCTTGTTGACCCCAAAACCGGGTTCCCGCTGGCGGTCATGGACGGGACCTGCATCACCCGGATGCGAACGGGCGCCGCGGGCGCCCTGGCCGCAAAACTCCTGAGCATAAAAAAGGCGCAAGTCGCCGGTTTTGTGGGTTTCGGAGTGCAGGCACGCACACAACTGGCATGCCTGCTGGAAGTCCGGAAGATCCGGAAGATCAAGGTCTGGGAAAACGGTCTGAAAAACGGGTCCGCTTCCAGGTTCTGCGCCTGGGCCGAAAAAACCTTCCATGTGGAAAGTACCATATCCACAGATATCGATGAAGTCACAACCGATGTGGACATCCTCACCACCACCACGCCCTCCCGCAAGCCCCTGGTCCACCACGTGACCCCGGGCACACACATAAACGCCATCGGTGCCGACGCAAAGGGGAAACAGGAAATCAGCCCCCGCATCCTCCGCAACGCGATGATCGTCATCGATGACTGGGCCCAGGCCTCCCACAGCGGAGAGATCAACGTGCCGCTCAAAAAAAGGCGCCTTTTCAGAAAACACATCCACGGGACCCTGGGGGAAATCGCTGCGGGCCTGAAGCAAGGAAGGGGTTCAGACGGGGAAATCACGGTCTTCGATTCGACCGGGCTTGCGATTCAGGATGTCTCCTGCGCCTTCACGGTCTACAAGGCGCTCAAGGACAGGGAAGACGTCCGGAGAGTGGCCTTTTTTTAACGGCTTCAACAGCCGGGAAATCCCGGTTAAAAAAAGCCGACCATGTGCGGTCGGCTCCTGAGTGGGAATCGCTTTTCTGGTAGGCACGATGGGATTTGAACCCATGACCCCTACCGTGTCGGGGTAGTGCTCTCCCCCTGAGCTACGTGCCTGTTGAATTACAGCCAACACGATACCATTGATCACGCGGACATGTCAACCCGGAATCTCCCCGGCCGGGGCAACCCCGTGTCAGCATGGGCTCTCCTGACGCGGACCGCGGCGGGGGGCCTGAAAATGGCCCGCCGGACCGTGACGATGGATTATCCTCTCTTGAAAAACCGTTTCCTGCCAAGGCCGGAAAGGCCGATCAGGCCCGTGCCGAACAGCAGCATGGTCGCGGGTTCGGGCACGGGAGCAACAGTCAGTTGATCCTGGGCCGGGCTCCCATCCGGATAGGCCAGATTTATGACCCGGACATCACCCAGACCTGACCATTTGCCATCTTTTACAGCGTTCGTGGCCATAGCGACATAATCTATTGATTTTACGGTGTATTCGGTAATTTCATTTTCCAGGAGCCAAATGGCATTCTGCAGATCGTTCGCAAGGGCATCCGAGTGATCATATCCTTCCAGCGTACCCCAGTAGAAATTATGATACAGATAGGCGGTTTCGTCGCTGATGGGATCCGGGCTGCCGCCTCCAATACCCCCGGCCCTGGCTTCATTCGAAATATCAGATACGACAAATTCACCCCCATAGCTGATATATTCATTTTTTTCAATACAGAACGTGGTCAGCAGGTACTCTCCGGAATCCCAGTCAGATACAATGAATTCACCACCATTAGTCGTCCCCGGGCCATTTGCAAATTTGATATGCTGGCCCACGCTCACCGGAGTCGCATGAGAATCCTGGAGTGGATATAAAACGAATGATACCATCATCAATAAACAGCATAACAAAACCCATTTTTTCATTTTTGGCTGCCTCCTCATCTACGCTATAATGTTAATTAACGGCAGGCTTTCCAGTCCGCTGGAAAGACTGTCCCTCTCCCACCCAATTCGTTTTTACCTCTCAACGCGTTT
>CAYTJI010000447.1:0-1891 GCA_964438065.1 uncultured Desulfobacteraceae bacterium
ATCCTCGGGATATCAGCCAGATGTCTGCCTGTCCCGTGAAATGCCGTTGTGTTTCCATTTCACCGGGGCGGTTATTTTTTTCGCACGCCCCCGCTCAAAGTCCGGGATCTTCGACTTGATCCTGGCCAAATCCCGCCATGGCGGGACTCATTTATGGATGGACACGATTCAGGAATCGTACCAGAGGAACTGCCGTCATGGATCATTTACTGCAAGCGTGTTGCGATTCACGTCAGTTACTGAATGAAGTTCTCACGTGTATTCAGGATGCCATTATTGTCACAGACACGGAAGGGCATATTCTCTTTGCCAGTTCCATGGTTGAAGATATCTTTGAGTTTAGACCGGACGAACTGGAAGGCAAAAATCTGTCTGTCGTGTTTTCGCCTGAGGATATGGGCTGCCTTTATCCCAATCTGCTGCGTATGGCGAAAAAAAACATGCCGTTTGAAGGAGAACTGATGCTCCTTCGGAAAGGAGGAAACCGATTTTTTGCATTCCTGGTTTTCAGACCCTTTTTCGATCCAAGGCAGAATCGGCCCATAATTGCAGTGTGCGTGCAGGATATTGACAAGGAAAAGCAGCTTGAAAAGGCGTTCAGAGAATCCCACTACGACGACCTCGTACAAATTGCCAATGGCATTGCACACGAAATCAGGAATCCCCTGCTGGGTATCGGCGGCTTTGTCAACAGACTTTTCAAGTCGGACGAAAAAACCGGTAACAGGGACAAGTATTACAACTATATTATCAAAAATCTGAAAAAGATTGAGGATCTTATCAGAAAAGTGGAATTCTTCGCGACTCTCCCAAAGCCCGGCCTGTCGGAAGAATCGCTCGAGAGCCTGATACAAGAGGCACTGGGGCCCTTTATTCAAAAAATAAATGACCGGAAAATTGAGCTGTCCGTAGATATCGAAGAACGCATCCTGCTTGTGGACAGGGAGCTTATCCTGAATGTCTTTTCCATTCTGATATCCAATGCGCTGGACGCGCTTTCAGAAGGGGGGAAAATCGTGATCCACAATGATGTGAATATCGATTACAGCAGGGTACACATTTCAGACACGGGTTGCGGTATTTCGCCCCAAGACATGCCATATATCTTCAATCCGTTTTTCAGTACTAAACCTGATGGCACCGGCATAGACCTCGCGACAGCCAAACGGATCATGAACTCTCATGGCGGACACATCCGTGTGGCATCAGAAAAAGGCAAAGGTACCACCTTCACGCTCCTGTTCCCAACAGAGCGACGTCATCCCATCCGGATATCCCCAATGGATGAGTAGTTCCGCCACTCACCCCGGAAGACCTTATTTGGACTTTTCAATCAGGTCCAGCAATTTCTTGCTGTACGGAATTTCCCATTTATAGTGAACCCTGCAGGGGAACTCATCACAACTGAGACAATAGGCCACCTTTTTTTCCGATGCACACTTCATAACAGGACAATAAGCGCCCATAATGCGCTTGATCTCCTCTGATCTTTCCGGGGCCCTGGGATCGTTTCCGGGAACACAACCCCCGCATTTGTTATCCTTCTTCAAACCGCATACATCACAGTCCACACCACACGCCGCCGTCATTGGATGTCTCCTTTTCATACGCACTCAGGGATGACGAAACCCCTCAGCTTGCAGATACATGGCCCTTGTTTCGGGCGCCAGACCCATAAATTTATCGATAATCTCAAGAAAATGGCCCTTTGCTTCAGGCAGTTTCCCGTCCAGGGGGAGATAATTGGATGCGTGGTCACTCACAAATTCCGATGTAACTTCCAGCTTCTCGATAAGCCGTCTTTCCTCCCTGACGATCCCCTCGGGAGAAAGACGCCTGAATTCTCCTGACGTGACCTGATCATACAGGGGTGTCCCGGGAACCACAATCA
>CAYTJI010000448.1:0-1879 GCA_964438065.1 uncultured Desulfobacteraceae bacterium
GGCTCTTGGCAAACCCGGATGATCCTGTGATGGCCGAGCGTTTTGAAAGGGCCAGGAAAAAAGATTTCGAAAATATCAAGAAATTCATACAGGATCGGGCCGGGGAATTTACACGGCTGTCCGGCCTTGAACTCTATGACAGAAGGACCGAAATCCTGGCAACCATGTACTTGAAAGATGCCTCTGATCTCAATGCGGTTTTTGATGATTTTGTGGAAATGCACACAGCAGTCAGGCAGGAAGAGATATCACTGCTTGAAAAATTGGAAATGCATGTTTCTTTTGATGAAAGTGCCATTGATGCGATCATCGCCCAGGCGATTGAAACGGGCCAGGATGTCGGCATGCTCGCGGGTACGCTGGGAAAGAAGCTTGAATACGGGCTGAGGCTCGCCAAAGACCGTTCCGGTCTGGATGATTTCATCATTACGGACAGGGCGGTGACGGATCTGGAAGGTTTTATCGACGATCTCATCAAGAAGTTTCCAGATCGCCGATCCGTTTCCGGACCCGATTTTGTCCCTGCTGCCGAGTGATTCCCGGATCAGTCTTGATATCCGGACGGGGGAAAATTCCGGTAGGAAACCGAAGGAATTTTCCCCCGGTTTTTTTGGAAAACGGCATTCTCTGAATATGTTGTACAGGTGTTAAAATGATTGGAATTTCAAAACTTTACTGCGGAACGGTAGAACCGTCCGACGCACTTCGCTATGGCCGGCGGTCCAAAGCTCTGCCCTCCGACCTTTTGCAGTTTTCAGCGGATAAAAAACCGGTGGTGGTCTGGAATGTGACCCGGGCGTGTAACCTCAACTGCGTTCACTGCTATGCCCGTGCCGGGGAGCAGGCCTCTGACAGTGAACTCACTTATGATCAGGGCATCCATCTTATCGACGACTTTGCCGAATTCGGTGTCCCTGTTGTTCTTTTCTCGGGTGGCGAGCCTCTCATGCGCTCGGATCTGCCAAGGCTCGCCAGCTATGCGGTGAAAAGAGGAATGCGGGCTGTCATATCCACGAACGGAACCCTGATTACCCGGGAGAAGGCTGAAGAACTGAAAGAGATCGGGCTGTCCTACGTCGGTGTCAGCCTTGACGGCATGGAGGAGATAAACGATCGCTTCCGGGGAAAAGCGGGCGCGTTCAGAAAGGCCCTGGCGGGCATTGCGAATTGCCGGGAGGCAGGCCTCAAGGTAGGCCTGCGGTTCACGATCAACCGGATGAATGTTCAGGAAATTCCCCGTATTTTTGATTTGCTTGAAGAATACGGGATACCAAGGGTGTGTTTTTATCATCTGGTTTACGCGGGCCGGGGGTCTGAACTGGTAGACGAGGCCCTGGACGCTGCGGAGACGAGAAGAGCGGTGGATCTGATCATGGACAGGACAAGGGATCTGCACGACAGGGGAATCCCCGCCGAGGTCCTGACGGTTGACAACCACGCGGATGGCCCCTATTTATATCTTCGAATGAAGTCTGAAAAGGATCCGCGCGCTGCGGATGTGCTTGAACTCCTGAAAATGAACGAAGGGAACAACTCGGGCAGAGGGATTGGTTGTGTCAGTTGGGACGGTTCGGTACACGCGGATCAGATCTGGCGGCATTACAGCTTCGGGAATGTCCTTGAACGGCCATTCAGTGAGATCTGGCAGGATGTTTCCAACCCGCTCATGGCAAAACTAAAGGAAAAGAAGAAGCATGTTAAAGGCCGTTGCGCGAGATGCCACTGGCTGGATATCTGTGCCGGCAATTTCAGGGTCCGGGCAGAGGCTGTGAGCGGGGATATCTGGGCGGAGGATCCGGCCTGCTATCTGACGGATGAAGAAATCTCGGGAGAGGCGGGAAAATGATCATACGTCCCAGGAGACTCAGAAGAACCGCGG
>CAYTJI010000449.1:0-1877 GCA_964438065.1 uncultured Desulfobacteraceae bacterium
ACGCAGACAGGTGCGGCGTACCGGATGTACGCCTCCGCATCATCCCTTGATTTCCTCGGCCTTGCGCGAAAATTCGCATTTCCGGATCGAAAATTCACCCGTGCCCGAATTTCATTTCCGGATGGGCACTAGGGAGGAAACAACAGGATCGTTCAACGGTTCGACTTATACAAATTATGCGCTTTTCAAGTCAAGTCAAATTGAAATTCGGGTATTTCACCTCCAAGGCCTGAAACATCCCGGGCCTGATCCGGGCAGTACTTTTGAGATGTTACAAGGGGTTTACCCGTCAGGTGACAGGCCCTCCCATGTTGCGTGGCAAGGGTGCTTCTCTATTTGTATGGACATTTTTCAATTTTCCTGGGATGATTAGACTGAATGGTCCGGCAATCAGACGTCCCTGCAAGCTAGAAGATTCCGGAAAAATATCTTGTGAAAAAGGAGGAACATGCGCATGAACCCAATTGCCGAAGAGCTGAACGAAATCCTGATCCGAGCCAATATTCACGTGCATGAAATGCTGTCCGATGTGGGGAGGAATCTATTTTTCCCGAAAGGGATCCTCTCACAGAGCGCGGAAGCAAGAGAAAAGGCCCATACATTCAATGCGACTATTGGCATGGCCACGGAAAAAGGCCGGACCATGTATTTACCTTCCGTAATGGAAATGATAAGCGGACTGACCCCCGAAGAGGCACTGACCTATGCCCCTTCTTTCGGGATTGCACCGCTTCGCAAGGCATGGCAGGATGAGTTATACAGTAAAAACCCTGGACTCCGGGGAAAAGAAATCAGCCTCCCCGTAACAACCAATGCCATCACGCACGGCCTGAGTGTGGTAGCGGACATGTGGGTGGACCCGGAAGATACCATCCTGCTCCCGGACAAGATGTGGGGCAACTACAACCTCATCTTTTCCGTGCGGAGAGGCGCACGGATCATTCATTATCCCCTGTTCGACGGCACGGGAAAATTTAACCTGGAGGGTTTTGAAACCTGCGCGAAATCCGAGTCCGGTGACAGGGGAAAAGTGATTGCGATTCTGAACTTTCCTAACAATCCAACTGGTTACAGTCCAACAGCGCGGGAAGCGGATGGCATCGCCGACATCCTGACGGATATTGCCCGTGCGGGAACGAATGTCCTCGCTATCACGGACGACGCCTATTTCGGGCTCTTCTACGACAATGACACGTTGAAGGAATCGGTGTTCACAAGGTTGATCGGCCGCGATCCCCGATTGCTGGCAATAAAACTTGACGGCGCCACCAAGGAGAACTTTGTCTGGGGACTGCGGGTCGGGTTTATCACCTACGGCGGAACCTTCGGCATGAAAGCGCGCCCGGTGTACGAGGCACTGGAAAAGAAAACCGCAGGGGCGGTCCGGGGTTCCATATCCAACGTGTCGCACCTGAGTCAGGAACTCGTCCTCAAATTGCTCCGCTCACAGACCTATGAAGCGGAAAAAGCGGAAAAATTCCGCACGCTGAAAGGCCGTGCCCGGGAAGTCGCGAGGGTCCTTTCAGACCCGAAGTATCATTCGGCATGGGAGGCCTATCCTTTCAATTCCGGTTATTTCATGTGCCTCAAGCTGAAAACAGTGGATGCCGAGCAACTCAGGGTGCATCTTCTTGATACATACGGCGTAGGTCTGATCTCCCTGAACCGGACCGATCTCAGGGTTGCCTATTCCTGTATTGACCGGGAGGATATCCAGACGCTGTTCGATACGATCCTTCAGGGGATCGGGGATCTGTGCGGCCAGATAGTGTCCATCCATAAATGAGTCCCGCCATGGCGGGATTTGTTCAAGATCAGGGCCTGCGAAAAAATAACCGCCCCGGTGAAATGGAAACACAACGGCATTTCACGGGACA
>CAYTJI010000450.1:0-1872 GCA_964438065.1 uncultured Desulfobacteraceae bacterium
AGTTTCTGTATTTCAATCTCATATTTCCGGGAATAAATGGTCAGTTTGATCGTGTTTGTAACGATGAAAAGCACGCCGATACCCAGCAATCCCCCGATGATGAAACCCGCCAGCCGGATCACATTCATCAAGCCTTCAAATCGTCTCAGCCACTCTTCGCTGTACTGAACTTCATCCACCCCGTCAATTTTTTCAATTGCTTTTTTTATCTTGTACGGATCTGTTTCGGAAAATTCAATATTTTCAAAAACAACCTCAAAGGAAGCGGGGAGAGGATTTCGGGAAAGCCCTTCCAGGAGTCCCGATTCGGGGCCCAAAGCCGCTCTCAGACTGTTCAGAGCATCAGTCTTTGAGATGTAACGGGCAATCCTGGCAGCAGGAAAACTCTTTATGCGGGATGCGATCCTGTCTGTCATGTTTTTGTCAATGCCGTCCTTCAGATACACCGCCATGGAAAGCGAATGGCCCCAACCATGAACCCAGGAATTGACATTTACAAAAAGCAGGAGGAATGTGCCGAAGATCAACAGGGAAACAACCATTGTTCCCATACCGAGAAAGTGAACCATCCGGTTGTTTCGTATATTTATGAATGCCTGCCTGAAAAAATACGGATAGAGCCTCGGGTTCATCTCTCTCCAACAATTCTGCCGCGGTTCAGAAAGATCGTCCTATGGGGCATGCCCTCCAGCAACTGTCTGCTGTGGGTGGCTACAAGTACGGTCGTCCCTCTCTTGTGGATACTTTTAAAGAGCACCATGATATCCTTTGTCAAATCCGGATCGAGGTTTCCTGTGGGCTCATCAGCAAGAAGGATCAGAGGATTTCTTACAATGGCCCTCGCAATGGCCACCCGCTGCTGTTCACCTCCGGATATCTGGAGGGGGAAGGCCTTCTCCTTTTCGGCCAACCCAACCATCCTCAGGGCTTGATGGGTTTTTTTGCGGATGAGCGGGGGCGCCTCACCGCTTACCTCCAGGGCAAGGGCAACATTCTCGAAAACAGTCCTTTTCGGCAGCAACTTGAAGTCCTGGAAAACGAATCCGATATTGCGTCTCAGAAAAGCCAGTTTCGCTCGACTGATCCGGTTCAGATTAACGCCGTTGATTAAAATGTGCCCGCTCGTCGGTTTCTCGGCACCGAATATCAATCTGAGAAGTGTTGTCTTCCCCGCCCCGCTCGGACCGGTCACAAATACGAATTCCCCTTTCCGGATCCTGAAATTGAGGTCGTTCAAGGCCACTTTGGGGCCGAAATTCCTGAAAAGGCGAAATATCTGGATCATGATACAGAGACCGCCAACAGGTGTGCCCGTCCGTTAAACCTAAAACCTGCATAAACTGTTTTCAAAAACCCAAGACTTTATGGCCGCATTCGAATTGATGCGCGTCATGCAAGCACAACGTTCCCATAACTTGCTGATATTAAAAGCATAACTTCCTTTTTGAAAACAGTTTATGCAGGTTTTAGGTTGAAAAAAATCCCCATTTATGGATGGAAACCAGGTATAATGGTAATTCACGTTGATCTCCGGATAGTTGCTGTTCCCGGCCATCTGACTCGCACGCCTCAACCCTTCCGTTGATCGTTGATATTCATTAAAACAGGACCGGCAAGAAGTCAATGCCAACGTCAAAGCCTGTTTTCCGGACCCTCTGCCATCCCTGCTGGCAATCCCCGGACCTGAACCGATCCGCCTGTATTAGCTGGTGTCCATCCATAAATGAAATTCGGGGCACGCATGAGTTTCCGATCCGGAAATGCGAATTTTTGCGCTAGGCCGAGCAGATCAGGGGATGATGCGGAGGCGTACATCCGGTACGCCGCACCTGTCTGCGTGCGGGCATGCACAGCAGGCAAATGATCCCGAAG
>CAYTJI010000451.1:0-1867 GCA_964438065.1 uncultured Desulfobacteraceae bacterium
CTCTCCCGAGGTCATGCAGACCCTCCGCTCCCTGAACAGCGTTCTGGAGAACATCGACAAACTGGTCAACAATGTCAACGGTCACGTTGATCCATTGCTGACACTGACCACGGACACTGTCCGAGACACACAGCATCTGGTGCGTAACATGGACGGCAAGGTCGGAATGCTTTCAACCAGCGCGGCGAAGACGATCAAAACTGCCAATGTCGCTCTGACTCAAGCCCAGAACACGCTCAAGACCGTAGAGAAATCAGCCGGTGATGAGTTGTTTTATCAGGTCAACAAGACCCTGATCGAGATTTCGGATGCAGCACGTGCCATCCGTTTGCTTGCAGATTATCTTTCCCGGCACCCGGAATCTCTGCTTCGCGGCAAAGGAGGATCCGAATAATGTTTCCAAATCGTAGTTCAAAAACCTTTTTGCTGGGAATATTGGTGGTATTCCTGGCTGGATGTGCCACGACAGAATCTTCCAGATTCTATACCCTGACCTCCATGGCAGCATCCAATGATCAGACTTTTTCCGAAGATACTGCGCGGAAGCTTTCCATCGGGGTCGGCCCCGTCCAGATCCCGGCCTACCTGGACCGGCAGCAGATTGTGACTGCAGGCGATAAGAACCGACTGCACCTGTCCGAGTTTGACCGGTGGGCCGGTTCTCTCAGAGACGATTTCACCCGGGTTCTTTCAGAAAACCTTTCCCTTCTGCTGTCCACGAATCATGTTTTTATTTTTCCGTGGCGGGGGTCCACGCCCATTGATTACCGGATTGAAGTCGAGGTTATCCGATTTGACGGGGTACCGGACGGAGACGCAACGCTCATGGCCCGCTGGACCCTCTTCAACGGCAACGAAAACAAAGTTCTTGCAATGAAAACGGTCAAATTCACCGAGGCTGTACAATCACGGGGATATGAGGGCCTGGTCGCGGCAGAGAGCCGGACACTGACGCTTCTCAGCCGTGATATTGCTGTTATGATCAGGCGTTTGTCGCAGAAAACGGCTGAACAGTAAGGGGATTTTATTTGTGCCGGCCGTTTTGAGATGTTATGGGTTGGTTGGCAAGGCATCAGCGGAAACGGGTTCGATGGTCTCCCTACCGGGGATGATGACCCGGGAATGAACAGCGAGGAGAATGAAAAATGTTACATAGGCGATACCCACATATCTTGTGGCATGCGAGTCTGGTGGTGCTTTTTTTCTGGATCGGATCCGTCCATGCGGAAGGCCGTATTTCTGAAAAGAGCATCTATCCTGTTGGAAAGTTGAAGCCCCGGAACAGCGTTCCTGTCTTAAAACCGGGGGACCGGGCACCGGACTTCACGCTTCCATCCATTGATGGAAAAAAGATAAGCCTGAGCCAGTATCTGGGAAAGAAAAACGTTGTCATCTCCTTTGTCCCGGCGGCATGGACACCGGTCTGCTCCTATCAGTGGCCGGTCTATGATATGGCCCGGGACATATTTAAAAAAAATGACGCGATTCTGCTGGGGATTTCCGTGGATAATATTCCCACGCTTTTTGCATGGACCCGGCAGATGGCCAGAAATAAAAACAGCCTCTGGTTTCCGGTTCTTTCGGATTTTTACCCACATGGTCGTGTAGCCATGAAATACGGCGTATTGCGTGCGGAAGGTTTTTCAGAACGCGCGTTGTTCGTGATCGACAAAAAGGGCATTATTCGTTTTATAGATATACATGACATCAATGAGAGGCCGTCTCTCACAGGGCTTCGTAGCTGGCTTCAGGAACTGAACGGAGATGATGCTTCCAAACGTTGAAAGCCCGGTATTCAGTTGCATCGCCTGCCACCTAAAACCTGCATAAACTGTTTTCAAAAAAGGAAGTTATGTTTTAATATCAG
>CAYTJI010000452.1:0-1849 GCA_964438065.1 uncultured Desulfobacteraceae bacterium
AGCACAACGTTCCCATAACTTGCTGATATTAAAAGCATAACTTCCTTTTTGAAAATAGTTTATGCAGGTTTTAGGTGTAAAGAGATGCCTGAAAAAGGCCCTTATTTCACCCTCCTGGTTTCAGAGCAGCCCCGTCGTACCGGGCATATTGTTTTGAATCCGGGCGGGGATTACTATTTTGATATCTGAGAGGAAAGTCCCCGACGATGGAAACCCGGACCGGACCGTACGACTTCCTCCATATCTATCTTTTTGATGGCCGGGTAACGGAAGTGGATGAAAGGGGCTTGGGGGATGCCTTTATCGGAAACTGGGTGGAAGAGGGAAACTCGTTTCTTTTTTTTTCGAGGCCGGCTGAGAAGGAAGTCGGCCGACTACTGGAAATTCATCCGGGATTGAAACTGGTCGAGAGCCATTGCTTTTCCTATGAGCAATGGCAAGGCTCAGGCTTCAGTGCTTTCCGTGTCGGCGATCTGTTTGTCTCGCCTCCCTGGGGCGGGGAAAAAGTCGCCGGCAGGGAGGGGCGGATTCTGCTGGACCCCGGTGTCGTGTTCGGTAATGGTCTTCATCCGACGACCAGGGACTGCCTGCGGGCGGTGCAATATGCCTGGAGACTGCGCGAGGTCAAAGCGGTCCTGGATTTGGGTACGGGCAGCGGCATTCTGGCGCTTGCCGCATCTGTTCTGGGTGCTGAAACGGTCCTGGCGGTAGATGTCAATCCGCTTTGTGTGAAGACCGCAATCCGTAACGCCGCATTGAACGGGTTGGCCGATGTCATACAGGTGGTCCAGGGACGTGCAGAGGATTTTGCGGCAGAGCCCGCGGACCTGACAATCGCCAATATACATTATGAGGTGATCGGACGCCTCCTGGATATGGAAGGATTCCGCGAATCGGGGGCCGTCATCCTTTCCGGCCTGCTGCGGAGCCAGTTCCGCGATGTGCGGATGCGGCTGGAGAACAAAGACTTTCGCGTCATCCGCGAGTGGGACCAGGACATGACCTGGTTTACGCTCCTGGCTGAGAGAGGGAAACAGTGACAGACAGGTGATTGACGACAGAAGTGCGGTGCGTGTATTGCAGGGGGTTTTCGGATAGAGTGGTGAAAGATGCCCGGTTTCTTGCCGGATCATGTCAAAAATCCCGAACCGGGAACAGCGAAAAGGTCTCAAGATGCCTAATAATGGGGGAGTTATGGAGATTGAACAGTTGCAGGTCGGATTTATGGCGGTTTTCTGCTATATCGTGGCCTGTCCGGAGAAAAAAGAAGCCCTGGTCATTGACCCGGCCGGAGATGAAGATAAAGTCGTCCGCAGGGTTCACGAAAAAGGGTATCGTCTGAAATACATCGTGAACACACACGGTCACGGGGATCATACCTGCGGCAATGCCCGGGTACAGGAATTGACGGGCGCAAAAATTATCATGCACAGGCTGGACGACGAGTTGTTTAATTCTCCGGAGGGCCATGCCATGTCACGGCAATGGGGGTTTACCCCTTCGCCTCCGGTGGATATACAGGTCGAGGATGGAGACAGGATTGTAGTGGGAAACGTCTCCCTGGACGTTCTCCATACGCCCGGACACAGTCCGGGGGGAATATGTCTCCTGAGTGACGGCCATGTGTTTACCGGAGACACCCTCTTTGTCGGTGGTATCGGGCGCACGGATCTGCCGGGCGCGTCCATGTCGCAGTTCATGAGATCAATCAAAGAAAGATTGCTGACCCTTCCCGACGACACGATTGTGTGGCCCGGGCATAACTATGGATTCGCCCCGTCTTCAACGATCGGGAATGAAAAAAGGACCAATCCTTTTTTGAGCGGAGAATTCAGGTAGTGTCGGCGGG
>CAYTJI010000453.1:0-1838 GCA_964438065.1 uncultured Desulfobacteraceae bacterium
TAACATCATCCATGCCTGTACCCATGGCAAATCTCAGCTTTTCCCGGTTGGCGATCTTTTCAGGGAGCATGTCCCTGAATGCCTCTCGCAGAATGAATTTTTCGACCTGCTTTTCCCCATATATCTTCCAATCCATAGGGATTTTCTGGCTGAAGGCCACTATTCTATTATCCAAAAAAGGTGTCTTATAGGATACGGCGTTTGCCATCCATGCCCTGTCCAACCTTCTCAACGCTGTGTTGTAGGCGATCTCCAACAACTTGTGTGCGAGACGTTCCCTCTGCTCCGCGCTTTTGACCTTGGGGTTCTTCAGTACCATGCGATAGCCTCCGAAGAGTTCATCTGCCCCCTCTCCCACTAAAACAGTGTTACTGTACTCCTTTACCATCCTGGAAGCATAATAATTGGAAAGGATGCCCGATATACAGTCCTCATCAAAGCTTTCCAGATACCATATCGAATCAGAAATGAAATCGGTTATATCCGCATCTGTGATTTCATAGATATGATGCTTCATGCCTAAGAAATCAGCCATTAATTTGGCATTTTCCAGGTCCGGCCCTGGCGCGCTTTTAACAGAAACGGTGAAGAGCTTCAAACCCGGATTAAACTCCTTTGCGATTGCAGCGATAATAGAGCTGTCCAGACCCCCGCTCAGGGATATTGCCTCCATCCCGTCCATCCTTGCCTCAACCGCTGCTATAAGAAGCTTCCTCAGCCTCCTGGTGGCCTCTTCAAGATTTCCTAATTGGGGTATTTCAGCATCAAACGGCTCAAACTCCTTAATCCCCTTCTTGGTGCTGTAGATTTGTCCCGGACCAAGCTCCTGGATGTTAAACTGCATATGATCAGCGAGCCCCTTCATCTCGGAACAAAAATAGAAGACATTGTTGTCCTCACCAAAAAAGAGGGGTCTGGCGCCCACGTGGTCTCGCGCTAATATGACTTCTTCATCTTTTTCCACGACAGCACAGGAAAAACTCCCGTCAAGACGGGAAAAGCATTTCCTCTCATACTTTTCCCAGTACTCCTTAAAAAGCTCTAAATCGCTTTGACCATCAGGCCTTTCATTATACAACTCCCCGTCAAACAATATGTATGGCGGATCATCATTAATGGAAGTGCAATGTGTGGTACTTGGCGTAAGGTTTATCTCGCATGCGCCCACCGCTCCCCTGTCATCGGGCAGTGTTCTGACATGGACATTGTCCGGGCCACGGTGACGAGTCAGTTTTATCATCTTCCCAAGCGGTTGGGTGCTGTCCTCTTCTATCTTTCCGTGCTGTGATACAATTCCGCAAATACTTGCCATTACAAAAAACCTCCAAAATAGTTAGCAGTTACCAAAAATTTTTCTATTCCACGAAAATCTTTCCTAAATTTGCTGTAGTCAGTGGGTCATCCATATACATCCCCAGGCCGATATTCCTTAGGGATTCCATGCCCCTTTCATCGTAGACCGGCATCTCTACTTCGGGCGCGTCCTCCGGGCTAACCTCTTCGGCTATCCTTATGCATTTTTCCAGTTTTTCAAACGAGAAATCGATAAGATAGCGGAGAAAGGCGAAGGGATGTCGAATAATGTGAACGCCGTACTTCAGGCACAGGGCCTGTCCCATCCTGGCATCTGCATAGGCCCTTTCTGTCGGGTGCTCCTCATGGGTTGTGCCCGCGCTTTGAAAGGTGGGCAGGTCCAGCATGAGATTCAGATGGGCCATAAGGATGTTTAAAAGGTTGTGGCTGATCAGGCCGTAATTAGGATTGTACTCGATTCTCGGATCCGCAATTGTCGGATATCCTGCGTGCACGCAGATTGCGCCGGGATTCAGCAATTGTGC
>CAYTJI010000454.1:0-1820 GCA_964438065.1 uncultured Desulfobacteraceae bacterium
ACCGCCCGCGAGGCTGTGGAGAGATTCAAAAAAGGTGAAATTTACCCCGCCACTGAAGCCAATGTCACGGATCATTACGGCATGGGCGGCGGGGGTCGCGGCATGGGCATGGGTGGAGGAAGAGGCATGGCCCGTGGATCCGGGATTTCCATGCGCGGTGACTCATCTCCGCCACCTCGCCGGGCTTCATCCAGGGCGGAGGAATTACAACGACTGAAAGATCAGACCCTGGATCTGAAAAGACAGATGGAAGAGATTCAGGCCAGGATTGATCACTTGGAAAAGGGACAGGAGTAAAACGGGGGCGGCAAATCAGATGAAGGATGATTTTGACGAATTTGTCGAGAGCCTGCAGAGTCAGATCTACGATGATGCAAGGGCCACGTACGGAGAAATTGTGTTTGAGAGATGGCGCAATCCGCTTCATATCGGACCGATTGAAAATCCGGATGGACATGCCCGAATCACAGGGCCGTGTGGTGATACCATGGAGATCTTTTTGAAATTTGAAGAGTCCCGTGTTAAAAAGGCCTCATTCCAGACGAACGGTTGTGGCGCCAGTGTTGCCTGCGGTTCATTTGCCGCCGAGATGGCCTTTGGAAAAAGTCCGGATGAACTTCTTGAGGTTACGGGTGAAGCGATCCTGGAAAAAGTCGGCGGGCTTCCGGAAGAGGACCGCCATTGTGCGTTTCTGGCCGGAGAAACGCTTCAGGAAGCGCTTAACGACTACATGATCAAACAGAATCCGTGAGGAAAACCGTCATGCAGTGTGAAAAGTGCGGCAATGTGATTGGCCCGGAGGATGCGTATGAACGCGCTGGAAAGCGTGTATGTGAGGATTGCTACCTGGAGATGATGTCCGAACCCAGGCTGTGCGACCCGTGGGCGGTCTACGCGGCAAAAAAATCAGCCGAACACCATATGACGCTCACACCGTTGCAGGAGCGGTTACTGTCCTTGCTGAAAGAAAAGGGCGCGCTTGGGGAAGGGGAAATCTGTGAGACCCTCGGAATTTCAGCAGACGAATTCCTGAGCAATTTTGCCACCCTTCGGCATATGGAACTGGCGCGGGCGTGCAAAAAGGAGGACCGGGTCGTTTTCACTTTGTTCGGGGAACAGGAGGGGCCGTCAGCCTAGACGGGTCGTTTCAACAGTCTGCCGGCGGTGTCGTGGAACAGCCAGGGCTATTCCCGCGTCTCAGGCGGCCCCGGTTTTGAGAATCATGCCCCCTTCCGGAGTCCCGATGTCGCGCGCCACGACCGGGCATTTGACTTTCAGCATGAAAAAAATAGGCCGGTTCTCCCCGGAAAGGGTTTCATAGTTGCCTTGGCCTTTACTGATAATAAATCCCGCATCTGCGTACATTTTTCTGAACTCCGTGGTACATGTCTCCAGGATCGTCCCGGGCGCATCGGTTCCGGATGACACGATTGTGGCGATTTTTCCAAGCCCGGCCTGGACCGCGTCTTCGTGAACGGCGTCATTGATGACCGGTTCGCCCCTCACTACATATGTTACGGGTTTTGCCATTTCTTCAATCAGGAGCCTGTCAAACACGCATTCCCCCGCATTATCCCCCAGATACAGGATCTCTTCGGCCTGGCGAAGTTGGGCGCGGAACGTGTCGTAATGACACACGGCAAAGTCGTTTTCGAGGGCCTTCCGGATTTCCTCTTCCACATCAAATGTCCTGTTGATCCCCAGATCGATCACGTTGCCGGCGATAGCGAGTCTTATGGCGGTGAGGAGACCGTCTTTCGACCTTTCGATCTCCTCTTTCATGGACGGATACAGGGCAAGAGCGGTGCGGGTGCTCTGCT
>CAYTJI010000455.1:0-1801 GCA_964438065.1 uncultured Desulfobacteraceae bacterium
GGCCATCCAGGGCTACGGGCTGACGGAAACCAGTCCCATGCTCACACTGCTCCCCCTTGAATACCACAGGTCCAAACGCGGAAGTATCGGAAAGGCATTGAAAAACGTCGAGATCCGGGTCGTGGACGAATCCGGCAAGGATGTGGAGACGGCAGAGCCGGGCGAACTGATTGCCCGGGGCCCGAAAATATTCGAGGGCTACCTGGGAAACCCGGAATTGACGTCAAAGGTGTTCCGGGACGAATGGTTCCTCACCGGGGACGTCGTCAAGTATGACGCGGACGGCTTCTTTTTTCATCTTGGCAGAAAAGACGACGTCATCAACTGCGGGGGGCTGATGGTCTATCCCGCCGAAATAGAAGCCGCGCTGATGAACCATCCTCTGGTGGAGGATACCGTGGTTTATGGTGTAGACAACCGCAAACGGGGTGCCCGGGTGGTCGCGGAAGTCGTACTGAGCGACGGAGCGGCTGTGACCGCGGCTGACCTGCGCAGATTTCTTCGCCGGGATCTGGCCCAGTACAAGGTACCTTCCAGGATTGATGTTGTGTCCAAAATCAGGCGCACGCCAACGGGAAAACCGATTCGGTAACAGGATGCCGGCTTCAGGCCGGGAAATCCCGGGACAAGGACCTATGAAACGAAAAAAACTTCTGAAACATCTCAAAAGAAAAGTAACCGGGCTGGCCACCCGATATTTCATCTATCTTTTAATACCGGCTGTCAAAAATCTTTCTGAGACAGCCCTGTTCAGACTGTCCCGGATTTTGGGAACGATGGCCTTTTCGGTTGCCCGTGTTCGCCGCGCAATGGCCATCCACAACCTGGAACTGGCCTTTGGCAACGAAAAATCCCCGGAAGAAATCACCGCACTGGCAAAAACGGTATTTTGTGAACTGACATGGGGCGCCATAGAGACGGCGATTCTGCTTCTGAAAGGGGAGGACACCCAGAACAGGCTCACCCGGGAGACAGAGGTCGAAGGGGCGGAATATCTGGATCAGGCCCTGAAGAAAAAAAAAGGCGTTATCTGCATCAGTGCCCATTTCGGCAACTTTACACTCATGACCCTCCGCTTGTCCCTGATGGGCTACCCCTGCAATATGATTGTCAGAGACCTGGCCGATCCTGTTGTAAGAAAAATCTTTCAGGATTTGAGGGACCAGTCCGGTATCCGGTGGATCCCGCTGGATCCCAAAATCAGATCCGTATCCCAGTCTCTGAGATGGCTGAAAAACAACGGCATCCTGTTCCTGTATGCGGACCAGCACAAAAAGCGCGGGGTCTATGTTGATTTCTTCGGCAGGCCGGCCGGTACTGTCGAAGGGCCTGCGATTCTTCATCTGAGGACGGGCGCCGAGATGCTCTGTGCGTTCAGCGTCCGCCTGGGCAGAGGGAAAAACAAGGTCATTATCACCCCACCCCTCAATATCCGGAAAACCGGTAATCGCGAGCAGGATATCTTTCTTGTCACAAAGGCCTATACAGAAACCATTGAAGCATTTGTCAGGCAGTACCCCGAACAATGGTGGTGGGTTCACAACCGGTGGAAAGGGCAGCGAAAATCCAACCGAAATCTGCCTGAGCATTCGTCCTGACCTGCTGATCTCGCAGATCTGTCTTCCCGCATGGAACCAAGTGTGCAGTGATGTGCGTCCTGACGCCAGTGAGCACATGGCATAAGGAGACCTTGGAAAAATGACCGAGTTTGTGCCAAATCAACTGTGCTAACCATTTCAGATCCGGATGAAAACGGGTGTAATCAAAAGTGTTAGGCGACTGGATTTTGAGTGGAATCTCA
>CAYTJI010000456.1:0-1801 GCA_964438065.1 uncultured Desulfobacteraceae bacterium
GAAATTTTTTGATTAAACCGGGTCATCCAACCACTTTCCAGGTTGCGATCAATTCAGAGAGATGATCCGAAATTCTGTCCATATGAAGTGGCCGTTCAATAATCAAATCGGCTCCCGACTCCCTCAACCGGGTGAAAGGCCGTGGACTGTCTCCCGCGTTGACCAGGACAACAGGCATGTCACTTCTGATCCGCCTGATCATCCGAACAATCTCAACCGGCCTGATATCCGGATCATCGATGCCTGCAATGAGCAGATCAAACTGCTTTTTTCTCATCAACTTGCATGCCTCCGGGGCAGAATACAGTACCGTAACTTTTCCCCCTTTCTTCATGAGAACCCGGGAAAGAAGATCCTCGGCAATACTGCCCGCGGAGATCATCAGAATGTGTGATCCCCTGATCCTGTTCTTCCGGTGCCTGTCCGTCGAATCAGAAAGTGTACGCCGTGAAAGAGGCAAATTGACAATAAATGTGGATCCCTGCCCTTCCTGGCTGATCACATCGATTTTCCCGCCGTTACGGTTGATGATCGCCCGTGCCAGACTCAGCCCGAGACCTGCCCGTTCACGCCCACGGGTGCTGAAAAAAGGATCGAAAATCCGATCCTGGATGTCCTCCGGGATACCCGTTCCGCCATCCTGGATATAAACCCAGGCAAAACCGGAATTTTCCTCTGTTGTTACATAAATTTCGCCGCCTTCCGGCATGGCATCCGCGGCATTCAATATCATGCTGACAAACGCGTCGCGGATCTCCGAGCAATGACCCTCTACCGGGGAAAGATCTCTCAGGTAGGTCCGCACCTTGATCGGAGCGTTTTCGTCCTCATGCCGGTCCAGACTTGATATTCGGACCGCATCCCGGACAATTTTTTTCAGATCAAAAGTGGAGGAATCGGACGGGTCGTTTTGCGTTTTTACCAGACAGCTCAACTTGCGCGAAATGATATTGCCCATTTCCAATCTGGCTTCAACCCCGTGCAATGCCCGGATCAGCGCTCTGTCAACAACGGGTCGCGAGTCCCGGAACCGGGAAAACTGTTCCCTGACACTCACCAGGCTCTGTTCATAGTCCCGGCTCAGCCAGGCGGCCATCTTGGTTATGGCCCTGAACTTTTCCGATTGACTGGTCTCTTTTTCCAGCATTTTCCTCGAGTCAAGACCTATCACATTAAAGAGAAATGCGATTTTTCTCTGGTATCTGATCTTTTTCCAGTGGACCTCACAGGCCATGGGTTGCCCGTTTTTTTTTCTCATGTAGATTTCAAACGGACCCGGGACGGGTTTGCCTGAAGACAATTTTTTCATAAAATCGTTGGCGAATTCAACGGATCTGGGGTGGATGAGGCCTATGAGAGGCTGCCTCAGGAATTCCTTTTCGGAATACCCCAGATGTTCCCAGGCGCTCTTGCTCGCATAAACCATCCGCTCATCCTGAACGAGTATCACCGGACCGGGAATTTCAGCCAGCAGTCTGCGGGTCATATTCAGATCTCTCCGGAGGAGTTCTTTCTCTTTTTTCAGATCGGCAAGTCTTTCAGAGAGTTTCCTGTTTTCCCGTTTGAGGCTTTCAAGTCTGCTTCGAAATGCTTTTTTCCGGGTAATATCATCCATAAGGGACTGGACCTAAAGTTCATGCACGCGGGATACCGCAGGACATCCTATCCCGGCTTTTTCTGAAATCACGATGAGGCCTTTAAAAAGGGCCCGCTTTTGCACCAACCCGGCGCCTGCCTGTGGGTGGCCTGTCTGCCGTCCAGAGGGGACGGGCAGGCCCCAGACAGGTCATATAATCTTCAA
>CAYTJI010000457.1:0-1794 GCA_964438065.1 uncultured Desulfobacteraceae bacterium
TCATGAGGGATTTCCACCTTCCTCTTTCGGGAAACGACAATATAGCGGTAGTTAGTGTCTGTCCGAAAAGCCGGGATTTGCGAAGGGCGGGAGGCGTCAAATTTTCTGACAAGCCGGCTGAAACAGCCTTCAGCAGAACAAAATCTTTCTGGTTTGCTGGATTTTGTGGAAAATCCCGGTTTTCAGGCGCACCTCTCCTTTGAGATTGAGCGAAGCTACCGTAAAATTGGATACCTTAGAGCTGTGCCAGCTTGATTCTGGCTATAACCTGAAGGTTGTATGAAACAACAGAGCTCCAGACATAACGACAAAAGCCTTGCCAGCTTTTCCAATTGCAACGGTCAAGACCAAAAGAGCGCTTCAGGACTGAAATATTGGCTTCGATACCAGCCCGGAAATTACGCAGGACCTTATACACCCAGGAACTCTTAGCCATATCGATTACAGACAGCCCCCTCTTTTTGGCGAAGACGGCGTCTTTGATTTTAAGATCAGCTTTAGCCTTTTTCAGGTTTTCCCTGGAGGCAAACCCTCCATCGGCACTGACCGGGCGCGGAGCTTTACCGTAGAGCTTCTTCAGACGTTCCAACATGGGAATGTACAGATCCGTATCAGATGGATTGCCACGAGCAATTTGGCAATCGAGGATCATGCTGGAAGTACCACCGGTCAGGAAAATTTTATGGCCATACTGGATATCCCTTCTCCCTTTAATGATGATATCGGAATGGTCCTCAAACAAAGAGATGATTTTCTCTGAAGCGGGAACTTTTTCACCCTTGAAAACCCTGCGCTCGGTTTGGTTGATAATTTTATCCATCAATCCGATGGCCCTTTTCAGATTCCGGGCCAGATTAACAGCCTTGCAATGGTCCAGAAGGTCCTCGTTGTCATAGTCTTCAAGGACCGGAACAGCTGGAATCGCATAGCCTACTGTTTTCTTGGCATATGCTACCAGATTCCGGTAAGCTTTGACCCGTACTTTTGCGTTTTTAGCATTGATGATTTCCATCAGGCGTTTCTTCGCGACTCTGGTGTGGTCGCTGAATGAATAGCCGGGAGCCGGTTTCAATGCATGGCCTTCATTGAGCCAACGGGTGATGATTCGAATACCGTCATTCAACAGAGTCGAATCGCTGGGATCATGAATATCAGTTTCAATGGCGGTCGAATCAATCCGTACTTTACGGCCGGATTCGATTTTTTCACCCCGTGCGTAAAGCACTATACGACGATGTATCTCTTCCCATGTGCGTTCAGAAACCGATTTGATATTTCTCTGCAACGTACTGGGACTTGGATACTGCCCCATTCCGAGGCGGGCAAAAGTTCTGAAAACATAGGAATCGCCCAGATAAAAAGAGAGCTCCCGGTATGAAAGGCCCCGATACTGTTTCAAGATACAGGCTCGTAGAACCTGTTCCGCATTGAGTCCTTTACGGCCGGTATCCTTTCGGCTCTGAGTCAGGTCATCCAAGATCAAATCATAGATCTCAGGTGTATCATCCAGTATTTCCGAAATGGCCTTCAACTCTTTGCCGATCTCATGTCTCAGGTCAACAGAAAAAAGGGTCAGTTGTTGAGTCTTTCTGCTTCTCATTTTGGGTGCTCCCATTCAAGTGAGGCTCAATGATTTCAGTTGGTTACACCCAAAGCATATAACATAAACGCGCAGAAAAATAAAGCGAAAAATCGGAAACTGCCAATATTTTAACCGCTTACAGTTTTCGGACAGACACTACTTATAAAATGCGCCTCATATCTTCTTTTTGCCCATGCCTCTCTCAGGTTAGA
>CAYTJI010000458.1:0-1758 GCA_964438065.1 uncultured Desulfobacteraceae bacterium
AAATTTTCTTCGCCAACACCGTTTCTTGTTCAATCCTTATATCGGAATTCTAGAAAAATATTGGAAATGTTTCAGCGAATGTCTTATATATGGTACAAGCTGGTGTCCATCTATAAATGAAATTCCGGCACGGGTGAGTTTCCGATCCGGAAATGTGAATTTTTGCGCAAGGCCGAGGAAATCAAGGGATGATGCGGAGACGTACATGCGGTACGGCCACCTGTCTATGTGCGGGCACGCAGAGGCAGGCAAATGATCCCGCGGATTGACACAGGGATTGCGGAAAAAGGCCGTTTATGGATGGGAACCAGCTAAATGTGCGGAAGGATGTCCAACAGAAAACAGATTCCATTGCAAGGCACTCCGGGAATATACTTTGTTGTTGCCGGAGACTGTCATTGGGAGGAGGCATGCTGATGTCGCAGAACGTTGTTATTATCGGTGCCGTGGCCCTGGGGCCAAAGGCTGCCTGTCGATTCAAGAGACTTGCCCCTGAATCAAGAGTAATCATGGTGGATCAGGGCAACATCATCTCTTATGGCGGTTGCGGTATTCCCTATTTTATCTCCGGGGACGTAAGCGATCCCGAACAGCTCCAGTCAACCAGTTTTAACATGATCCGGGATGAGAAATTCTTCCGGGATGTGAAAGATGTTGACGTGATGCTACACACCCGGGCTGTTTCCATTGACCGGGACAGGAAGACGGTGCTGGTGCGGGATGTCGTCAGTGGAGAGGAACAGCGGCTTCCCTATGACCGGCTGGTCCTGGCCACGGGGAGCAGGGCGGGTCGTCTGCCCGTTCCGGGTTCTGATCTTGCCGGGGTGTTTACGGTTTCCAATATGGAGGAGGCCATTGCCATTAAAAAAGACATTGCTGGAGGGAAGGTCGGAAAGGCCGTTATTATCGGCGCCGGAGCCATCGGTCTTGAGATGGCCGAGGCAATGGCGGATCTGTGGGGGATCGAGACCTCTGTGATCGAAATCGCGGATCAGTTGCTCCCCGGAATTATCAGCGGGCGTATGGCGCGGATGGTTCAGCAACATCTGAAAGAAAACGGTGTTTCTCTTTATGTGTCGGAAAAAGTCGAACGACTCGAAGGAGATGGCCGTGTGGCGCGGGTTGTTACCGACAGGAGAACGCTCGATGCGGATCTGGTCATCATGGCCGTGGGTGTCCGGCCGGAATCGGACCTTGCCCGAGACGCAGGTCTCGAAGTATCGTCGTCCGGTGCCGTTGTGGTGAACCAGAGGCTTCAGACTTCTGATCCGGATATCTATGCCGGTGGGGACTGCGCCCAGATCCGGAATTTGATTACGGGCAAACCGGGTTATTATCCGCTGGGCTCTTTGGCAAACCGGCAGGGACGGGTAATCGGAACGAATCTTGCCGGTGGCGATGCCAGGTTTGAAGGTGCAGTTGGAAGTTTCGTGATGAAACTTTTTGAGATCTCGGTGGCCAGTTCCGGGTTGAGCCTTGAAACAGCAGTCAAAGAGGGTTTTGACGCGGTGAGCGCCTTTGTGGTTCAGTTAGACCGGGCACATTTTTACCCGGAAAAAGATGTGATATATCTGGAACTGGTGGTGGAAAAGGGAACCTCGCGTGTGCTGGGTATCCAGGGTCTCGGAAATACGGGCGACGGTGTGCTGGCGCGCGTCAGTGCTGTTGCGGGCATTTTGAAACACAGACCGACCACGGCAGATATCAGCAATCTGGAGTTGCCCTACTCGCCGCCGTTTTCATCCGCAATGGATATCC
>CAYTJI010000459.1:0-1756 GCA_964438065.1 uncultured Desulfobacteraceae bacterium
GGAAAGAATGGCTAATCTGGAATCCATGCTCACAAGTTACACCCCCCATCCGCCCAGCAAAAAAGTGATCATGTTCAGGAAGCTCTTTCCTTTTTTTCAGGCAGTCACCCGGGCAGAGGGTATGGACACCAAGTCCGCGGAAGCGATATTTGTGCGTGAACTCAAAAAATCCCCGGATTCTGCGTCTTCCCACTTCGGACTCGCGCTTGTCTACCTGAGGGACCAGGACTGCAGCCAGGCAATCCGGCATCTGAAAAAAGCACGCTCTGAAAAACCCGATTTTGTCCCTGTCCTGACGAACCTCGGGAAGGCCTACCAGATGAAAGGCCGGGACTCGGAAGCGGTTTCCGTACTCAGAAACGCCCTGAAACTGGACCATGATAACAGCTCTGTTCAGTTCCTCCTGGGAGTGTCCTATGAAAATCTGGGGCAATACCACATGGCCATCCGTTGCTTTGAACGGCTGGCATCTTTTTCGCCGGTCAGGCATGAAGTATTTTATCACCTGGGTTTCTGCTATGGCAAACTGGATCGTCTGCTTCTTGCCCATTACTATCTGGGGATCTATTTCAAAAGGACCGGGGAATTCAATCAGGCAAAATTTCATCTTCAAAAGGCCCTGGAGCTTTCCGTGGATGACCCGGCCATGGCCAGAAAGATCAAGAAAGAAACAATGGCCCTCAACAAAAGACGAGGGTAAGTCCCAGGGCGCAGATACCTTTGGAAAATGACGTTTTTGCAAGTTCATGCACATTTTTCAGGAGACAATCCGTGAGGGCATCATCCGTCGGTCCGGCTGTATTCGTTGCCGTGATTTTTTTTCTGGTATCCGTGGCGGCAGTTTCTGCAGAGGGTATCAAGGTGGGGGTTCTGCTTCCCCTGTCCGGGAAACTTGCCGAATTCGGAAAAATCGAGCAGAGATCCTTCATCATGGCCGCCCGGCAGATCAACAGTGCCGGGGGAATCCATGGCATGCCTGTGGCGCTGGTTATCCGGGATACCGCAGGAAATCCTGAGGCGGGAAAGGCAGCCATTGAAAAATTGATCTCCCAGGACAAGGTTTGCATTGTCGGTGGGGGGGGGTCCAGTTCGGTGACCTGGGCTATGGTGTCAATCGCGCGTAAACACCGGATACCGTTCGTTGTAAATACGGCATCTGCAGACAGAATCACGGAAAAGGGCGGCGATTACATCTTCCGCCTGAACCCGCCGGTCAGCGAATACCTGGATCCGCTTCATTCTTTTGCGAGAAAAGTCGCCCGCGCAAAAACGGTAGCGATTCTTTATGAAAATACCCGGTTCGGCGTCTCAAGAATGAGAGATTTTGTCCGGGAAGTCCGAAAGTGGGGGATGAGAATTGTTGCGAGAATGGCGTATGTCAGGGGCGAGTCTGACTTTCAGCCCGTGCTGAGCGATATTGACCAAAAGCAGCCGGACTTGTTTTACATGATTTCCGGTGTCCCCCAGTCGGACGGGGCCCGCATAATCCGGCAGTCCAGGGAAATGAATCTTCGTGCAAAACTCTTTGTGGGGGGTGGGCTGGGATTTACACTACCCGATTTCGAAAAAAAAGCCGGTGTTGCTGCGAACCATGTTTTTGCTGTCACACTCTGGACGCCATCGGTTCAATATCCCGGCGCCGGCGACTTCTATGATGGATATGTCGCAAAGTACAATGAACCTCCGGACTACCATGGTGCCCAGGCTTATGCGGCCATGTACGTGATTGCTGATGCCCTGAAAAAGGCCAAATCCC
>CAYTJI010000460.1:0-1735 GCA_964438065.1 uncultured Desulfobacteraceae bacterium
GGATATTTCCTTCGTCGTCAAAGTGCCAGGATGCCTGGTAGGAATTCGAGTAAATGACGAGAAGGATGATCGAGAGGGCGAGGATCGCAAAGGTATTTTTTCGGCAGCCTGAAAGCGATGATGTGGAAGGTACGTTGACTGGTTCCATGGGATTTCCTTCGGGTTAACGGGGCGAATCAGCACTGCATGGAGGACGATCCTCCTGTTTATCTTATGGCCGATAAATGATACCTTATCTTAAAAAAGAAAGGATGTGTCAAAGGAAAATATATGACCAACACTGATTTCGCCGGGATCAGATGTTGCGGGGCTAAGTTGTGAAAAGTGAAGCCATGGAATATTGGTGATGAGTTATGATGTCCTTATGATAATGATGAACCTTGAACGGCAGTGAATCCCCTGATCTATCCGGTGCTTGTTGAGCGGTATCAATTGAAAGGATCAAATCTATTGACCACCCCTGACATGCTAAGGAATTTGTCTTGCATGCAAACGGTTTCTGTCATACTGCCGACATATAATGAAGCGGAGAACGTAAAGATCATCGTTCCGGCCCTCTCCAGGCTTTTTCTGGAAAAAGGCATCAGGGGAGAGATTATAGTGGTGGACGATAATTCCCCTGATGGGACGGCATTCGCTGTCGCGCAAATGGCCGGAAATCATCCCGTGCGCCTTCATGTCCGGAAGAAGGAGAGAGGGTTGGGGAGTGCGGTAATCCGGGGGATCGAACTGGCAAAGGGTGATGTCTGCGTGGTGATGGACGCGGATTTGAGCCATCCGGTGGAGCGTCTGCCTGAAATGTTGGGTCCTATTTGGGCTGGACAATTTGATGCCACGGTGGGAAGTCGATATATCCCGGGTGGAGGTTCGACATCCTGGCCTTTTTCAAGAAGGGTCATCAGTAGAGGGGCCGGGCTTCTTGCAAGGCCCCTGACGGGACTTTCAGATCCCACCAGCGGTTTTATGGCATTTCGAAAAGAGATTTTTTCCCAGGCTGACCTAGATGTGGCAGGATGGAAAATTGTTCTGGAATTGGTGGTGAAGACAAATCCAAAGGTATTGGAGGTCCCCATCGTGTTCAACGATCGGACTTATGGCAAGAGTAAACTAGGGGCCCGAGCGTATATTGAATATCTTCGTCATCTCCATCGACTTTATGTGTACAAATATCCTATCCTGTTTCAGTTTTTTTTATTTTGTATGGTTGGGTTCTCAGGCCTCGTGGTGGATACCGGCGTCCTTGTCACATTGGTGGATCATCTCTCTTTCGATCCAAGAGTTGCTGCCCTGTTTGCCTTTCCTGCTGCCGTAACCTGGAATTACGTGTTTGATCGCCTGTGGGTATTTAAAGCCCGTAACATCATCAGAATATCACCCAGTTATTTCTTTTTTTTTAGTATATGTGTCCTGGGCCTGGGTCTTCGCATCGGGGTGATGCACTTATTGATAGAATATGCGGGTATGGGTAGGCGGCCCTGGTATGTCCTTGCCAGTATCATCGGTATCGCGGCCGCCACCCTCTTTAATTTTTTGGGGAGCAAATACATCGCTTTTTCCGGGAAATTCAGGCGGTAAGTTTTCTGTTGCCGAAGGGAAACGAAAGTGGCCGTCTATCCGTTTTTTTGCTGATGAGGGTGTGTGGAGTGAAGATCAATATCGTTATTCCCATCTATAATGAGCAGGAAAATCTGGATGCGCTCTATCGGAGGCTGAGGGCGGTCTTCGACCGGCACGT
>CAYTJI010000461.1:0-1729 GCA_964438065.1 uncultured Desulfobacteraceae bacterium
AAATCAGACTGAAATATAGCAGGTAAACCCCAAAATATTTTTCTTAAAAGCTATATAATGTCATTATGACAATAATTCAAGAAGAATCAGGTAAAAACGGGCATCCATGTATTTGGTAAAAAAAAGATTTACCGCCCGCTCCGTTCAAGAACGCCAAGGGACGCCAAAAGGCAAAAAAGGTTTCACCTTTTTCCCGCCTGCATGCGAACAATTTCAGATAACAATTTGACAAAGCATCTTTGGAAGCATATATAAGGTCGTTTCAAGACATGTGGCAGTACCCACGAATTTGAGAAAACGAATCATGGCAAAAAAACGTGGAAAGATAATCCTGGACAGGGAGGCGTGCAAGGCCTGTTATCTATGCGTTTCGGTATGTCCTCAGAACGTGATCACCGTGTCTGAGAACCTGAATCAGAAGGGGTATTACCCGGCTGAATTCACGGAAGCAGACGTAAGTGAAGAGGACCGGACATGTACGGGCTGCGCCTCGTGCGCCGTCATGTGTCCGGATGTCGCAATCGAGGTATATCGTGAGTGAAAAACAACTGATGCGCGGAAGTCATGTGATCGCCGAGGCGGCCGTGCGGGCAGGCTGCCGCTTTTACGCGGGTTATCCCATTACCCCTCAGAATGAGTTGACCGAATACGCCGCCAGTGCCATGGCCAAACTGCCGGACGGGAATTTTATCCAGGCGGAGAGTGAGATCGCCTCCATTAACATGGTAATCGGCGCGTCCATGGCGGGCGCAAGGGCCATGACCAGCTCTTCCAGCCCGGGGATCAGTCTGAAACAGGAAGGCATCTCCTTTCTGGCGGCCCTGGAACTGCCTGCTGTCATTGTCAACACCATGCGCGGCGGACCCGGCCTGGGAAACATCGCGCCGGCACAGGGAGATTATTTTCAGGCGACCCGTGGCGGCGGACACGGCGATTACCGCACCATTGTTCTGGCTCCCGCGTCCGTCCAGGAACTGGCCGACCTGACCCGCAAGGCCTTTGAATATGCGGACCGATACCGGACCCCGGTGATGATTATCGGTGACGGCATGATGGGTCAGATGATGGAGCCCGTCGAGTTTCCGGAACCTATTGATCCCAAAAGTCTGCCGCCCCGGCCCTGGGTACTGGACGGGGCCATGGGAAGGCCCAGCCGCATCCTGAAATCACTTCTCCTTGAGCCCGAAGTGGAGGAGGCCCTCAACTGGAAGCTGGTCGAGAAATACAAAACCATCACCCGTGAGATCACCCGCTCCGAAACCTATGAGACCGATAACGCCAGCCTGATCGTGGTGGCTTACGGAACCGCGGCACGGATTGCGAAAGGGGCCGTCAAGAAGCTCCGGGAAGAAGGCCTGAAGGTGGGCCTTGTCCGGCCCGTCACCCTCTGGCCGTTTCCGGAAAAGCAGCTCCGGGAACTGGCGGAACGAGTGAAACATTTCCTCGCCTTTGAACTGAGCACCGGCCAGATGCTGGAAGACGTCCGGCTGGCCGTTCAGGGCAGGAGCCAAGTACATTTTTACGGACGTCCGGGCGGCATCATCCCCACGCCTGATGAAGTTGCCGGAGAAATCCGGAAGATCCATGACGAGCGTGTCAATCATTCAGAGTCCGGGTTCATCCGGAATAGTGTGACCTAAATCCTGCATAAACTATTTTCAAAAATGAAGTTAGGCTTTTAATATCAGCAAGTTATGGGAATGTTGGGCTTGCATGATACGCATCAATT
>CAYTJI010000462.1:0-1727 GCA_964438065.1 uncultured Desulfobacteraceae bacterium
TTATACGTATCTGAATCCGGTATGTCAAGCGGTTTTTTTATTATTTTTAAAAAAAATGCCGTCCGGACGGGCGGCCCCGCAAAAAACGCTTGGCACCTGGAGAGGCCCCCGGTAACGGGTCCTTCGGCCCGGCCCTGCGGGTCCTTTTCTTCCCGTTCTGTAGACCGGGTCTCTGTCGGCACCAACAGGTCCTATTTTCCTTCCGCCGGTTCCGACAGCAGCTCGGAGACAGGAACAATCCGGACATCCCTTTCCGGGGAAGACAGGTACTTCTTCAACGCCATCAAGGGGATCAGGACCCCGTTCTTATTTGAGAGAAAATATCCCACGTTTTCAACAGCTGGAAGGCATACCGCACCTGATTGTCTCTTTCCAGGAGAAGTTTCGCATGATTGTCCTTGTCATCTTTTTTGGGGGTCTTCTTCTCTTTTTTGTTTTTCTGTTCTTTCTCGTTAACCATGTGATGCGCCAGGTCTTCTTCCCGCAATACCTTCCGCGGCGATTTGTCCTTTTTCCGCGCGACAAAGGGGAGATCGATATCCGGCGTGATACCGCTGACCTGGATGGATCTTCCGCTTGGCGTATAATAGCGGGCCGTGGTGAGGCGCAGCCCGGAACCGTCGGAGAGCGGGAGGATCGTCTGCACCGATCCCTTCCCGAAAGTCCTGGTCCCAAGGATCAGGGCCCGGTGATTGTCCTGCAGAGCCCCGGCCACGATTTCGGAGGCGCTGGCACTGCCGCTGTTCACCAGCACGATGATCGGATAGTTCCTCGGCGTCTTATTTTTATGGGCCACCGCCTCAATATCCTGGGAACGGTCCCTCCCTTTGGTGGTGACAATCACGCCGGAATCCAGAAATATGTCCGATACCTCCACTGCCTGCGTCAACAGTCCCCCGGGGTTGTTTCTCAGATCCAACACCAATCCCTGCAGTTTGTGTTCCTTTTCGAGTTTTTCCAGGCCCGCAGAGAGATCGGCAGAGGTTTTGCTCCTGAAGTTCGAAATACGGACATAACCGATTTCAGGGCTCAGGTGATACTCCCACACGCTTTTCAGGGGGATCACGTCCCGGGTAATCGCAAATACGAGCGGCTTGTCCACGCCTTTCCTGATAATCGTCAGTTTGACCTTGGTCCCTTTGCGGCCCCTGATATTTTTAACCGCGTCCATCATGGTCATGTCACGGGTGGATTTCTCTTCGATCTTTATGATCTTGTCACCGGCTTTTATCCCCGCTTTATAGGCCGGTGTGCCTTCAATGGGCGCAACAACCGTCAATACATTATCTTTTATGCTGATCTCGATCCCCACGCCGCTGAAGCTTCCCCTCGTCTCCATCATCAGTTCCTTGTGCTCTTCCTTTGTGAGGAACGAGGAGTGGGCGTCAAGACTGCGGACCATTCCCCTGATGGCTCCGTAGATCAGTTTTTTGGGATCCTGAGGTTCCACGTAATTTTTTTCAATCTGGCGCAACACCTCGGTAAAAATTTCAATATTTTCATATACCGCGTCACTATCGGCCTTCACCTCGCGGGCGCTTCCGTTAAAAAGCAGGTATCCCCCGAAAATCAGACCGATCAATACTGAACTTAAAATAAACCGCTTTCTGGAATGCTGCATCTTGCCTCTCCCGGTTATCTTTGGATGAATACGGCGCCCCGGCCGTGCCGGATGCCCGGTTGCCGAGTGTTTTGAGCGGGTTGAGCCGAATGGCGTTGCTGATTCG
>CAYTJI010000463.1:0-1724 GCA_964438065.1 uncultured Desulfobacteraceae bacterium
GGACCTGAAAAAGCCTTTGATAGGAAAGGGCATTGTCGGCAAAAAGCAAAACGCCTGGGTTGGGCCGTCCCGCGGCCTTTGATCGAAGCACCTGTGCCAGGCTGTCCAGTGCGACCTGCTCTTTGTCCACGTACACGGTGCCGTCCTGTTTCACGGTGACGGACAGAATCAGGTTTTTTTCGATTTGAGCCACGGACGAAGTCGGCAGGGTGACGGGCAGGCCGTGATGAACGGCCATGGACAGCATCGTGTAAATAAAGACCACCAGGAGCAGGAACACGATGTCAATGAGGGGAAGCATCTCAATCCGGCTCTTCCGGGTTTCAGGCGTTTCGATTCTCATCTTGACGTTCCTTTTATCACGGTTCCGTCCTTTCGGGATCCGCGCGGTTTTCCCGTGACATCCCGGAATTGGATGATTTTGATCCCAGAACAATTTTTTCGTAAACAATCTCGAAACTGGTGGCGTATTTTTCGATAATCCGCACGGCGCGTTCAATCCTGGAATTGAAGTAGTTGTAGGGAAACACGCTGGCAATCGCGATGGAAAGGCCTGCGGCCGTGGTAATCAGGGCCTGGGCGATCCCCCCGGTCACCGCCTGGGGGTGCTGGATACCGACAGAGCCGATCATGTGGAAAGACTCGATAATGCCCAGGACCGTTCCCAGGATCCCCAGCAGAGGTGCGACTGTGATCATGGTGTCCAGCACCGGCATGTACCTCCGCATGCGGCTGATTTCATCGGCGGCTGCGGATTCCATGGCCTTTGTCATGGAATACTCACGGTGGAGGATCCCGCTGATAAGTACCCGGATTACATAGTTCTTTGAGCCCGCCGCCTTTTCCCTCACTGCTTCCCAGTCTCCCTGCCGACACAGATCAAGGACCTCGTCGACCAGTTTCCGGTTCCGGCCCATGCCCACACCGATCCAGAAAAATGTACGTTCAATGATAACGGTCAATGAAATCACCGAGCACAGGAGAAGCGGGTACATGACCGGCCCGCCGCTGATGAACAGATCCAGCATGGTATCCTCTTTTTTGGTGTCGAAACTTCCCTAGGGACACTTCCCTACAAAGTCCGGGTTAACAAAGCCCTGTCAGTGGTGTAAAATAAACCGGGTTCACAAGTCAAGAGACGATCCGGAGCTGTCCTGATTTTAAAAACCGCTCTCCAAGTCGCCCGGACCGCGCCTGATTTCCGAAAGCGGGAACTCAAGGGCCTTTTCCGGTCTCTGCCACTGCAAATCCACATCGGATCCCGGATTATAATCTTCATAGCCGTCGGCCCAGCCCACAATGGCCGGGTCATCCATGTGAATGGCCGTGGAACCGGGTTATCCTGCTGCAGGCGCAAACGGACCGGCCAGGGTGAAAAAAAGACCCGTTTTATCAAATTCATTTTTCCACACTCCCCAAAAAAATCCCCGGACCGATTAAATCGACCCGGGGATTTCCCTTTTTTATCCTCAAGATCCATGATCCCTTGATCCGCGAAGGTCTCCGATTCCGTTCAGGCAGGTCTTCTGACTTACGGATCGTCCTACTTGCCGCGCCTTCCCATTCCCGGAAGCCTCCCGAGACCTTTTAAAAGCGACCACAAAGGGCTCTTCCGTTGAATTGAAAGTCAACGAAAAAACGATAAAGAGGGCCTTACGGAAAATGCCTCTCACCTAAATCCTGCAAGCGTCGAGTTTGCCGAAGACCTGCCTGCAGCAGGCAGG
>CAYTJI010000464.1:0-1703 GCA_964438065.1 uncultured Desulfobacteraceae bacterium
ATGATGGAAAACTGGTCTGGAGCTGCCGTCTGGAAGAGATGAACCAGTACGGCACGTTTCTACAGACCGTTCCCAGAAAAGGTTGAAATGAATGACCGCAGAAAATTCGTCCTGAAACAACTGCTGGAGAAGGGCGTCGCTATCCCTTGCCCGGAAAGTGTGGAAATAGGCCCTGACGTTGATCCGAAACGCATTTCCGGCCAAGGCGTGACGATTCACGCGGGTTGCAGGATTTTCGGATCCGACACCCTGATTATGCCCGGCGTGGAATTGGGATACGAAACCCCGGTGACGGTGGACAATTGTCAGATCGGAAAGGACGTGAGACTGGGCGGAGGATTTTTTTGCGAATCCTGTTTTCTTGACGGGTCCGCCATGGGTTCAGGTGCACAGGTCCGTGAGGCATGCCTGATTGAGGAAAGAGCCCGCGGTGCTCACACTGTCGGACTGAAACATACGATCCTGTTTCCATATGTGACGCTCGGGAGTCTCATTAATTTCTGTGACTGCCTGATGGCCGGCGGCACGGATGAGCTGAACCATTGTGAGGTCGGAAGCGGTTATATTCACTTCAATTATACCCCGAACCAGGATAAGGCCACGGCATCGCTGATCGGTGATGTGCCCCGGGGGGTCATGATCCGGCAGAGGCCTGTTTTTCTGGGCGGGCAGGGCGGGATGGTCGGACCTGTGAAGATCAGCTACGGTACGGTAGTGGGTGCCGGCAATATCGTGCGCAGGGATATCCTGAAGGAAGATACCATCCTTATCTCCCAGGCGGCACCGAATCTGAGTATGCCGTTCAACCCCGGAATTTATACCAATATCCGACGGATTATTATCCGGAACACGGACTATATCGCCAACCTGATCGCTCTGCGCAGGTGGTACCTGGATATTCGTTGCAGGCTGATCCGAAACGACCCGGAGGAACAATTATTAATGAAAGGCGCTGTGGACAAACTGGACACGGCCATTCGGGAAAGGATCCGGAGGCTGGGGCAGGTAGCGGAAAAGATGCCGGTGTCGGTTAAATGCAGTAAAGACATGAGCAGCGGTCTTCTGCAGAAGACCGCGCTTCAGACGCAACAGGATTTTTCCGACAATTGGGCGGAAATGGAAACAGTCTTTCAGAAAAACCTGGAAGCGCCCGGCAATTCCGAAAAAAGAGAGGGGTTCGTGAAAATTATCGAAAGAGTTGCCACTGAACACGGTGGAAATTATCTGGCGGTTATCCGGGGGTTGACACAAGCGGAGGCGGACATGGGATCCGAATGGCTTCAGGGCCTGGTGGACCAGGTTGTCCGTGAAGTCATGGCCGTGATGCCGGGTTTTAGGTCCCACCTAAAACCTGCATAAACTGTTTCAAATATCAGTGAGTTATGGGAATACCGGGCTTGCATGTCACGCATCAGTCCGAATGCGGGCATAAAGGCGGCGGTTTTAGCGAATCAGTGGCGTCGGCAAGGACTTGAAGTATTGTCGTACGTCTGCGCCCTGGCCGCCTTGCATCCTCGGCAAACTTTCAAATAGTCGATGTGCCGGTGATTTCGTCGTGTCGGCGAAAGATGGTGCCCGATCCGGGCCCGGAGTCCCCCGGGACCGCGGGCACTGCCTGCATAGACATAATATCCCGGGGAAAGACGGATCTGCCCCAAGGGCGCCGATAGAGGTGCCCTTTTCCTGATCGCAGTGCAGGATCA
>CAYTJI010000465.1:0-1695 GCA_964438065.1 uncultured Desulfobacteraceae bacterium
ATTGCCGAGGCAATGCATCGTTTCTGGGACCGATGGATGAAGCGGCCAGGGGGTATGATTTTTCGGGATATGGAGTTTCCGGCAGAGACATTAATTCGGAAGGATTGCGCGAACAAGGCATCCTGCCGGGTAATACCGGCAGCATAAAGCGCGGTGAAAGGACATGGGACGAATGGAATTGATCAAGAGATTTTTCGAAAGACATCCAAAACCGGCTCCCGGCGATCCGGCGGGCGCGTCGACCCGGGAGATCCGGGTGGCCGCCTGCGCACTGTTCCTGGAGATGTGCCGGATCGACGGTGAATTCTGTGAATCGGAAAGGGAAAACATTCTCGCCATCCTAAAGCGGGATTACGGCGTGCCCGGCGACCAGGTGGCGGACCTGGTGGCGGCATCCCGGGAAAAGCTGGATAACAGCGTGGATTTATGGTGGTTTACGGACCGGATCAACCGCAATTTTTCGGAAGAAGAAAAACTCCGCGTCGTGGAGACCCTGTGGCGGCTGGCCTACGCGGATGGCAGCCTGGACGCCCATGAAGATTACCTGGTGCACAAGCTGGCCCGACTGCTGCGACTGAGCCACCGCCAGTTGATCGACGCCAAGCTGAAGGCCAAGGCGGCGACGTGACAAGACAAACAAATGCCGCAGATCCCGCCTGCTTGACACCATGTCCCGTGTTTAACTATGATGCGCCGTGAAAGGTCCCGTATGGGCATGACGGTCGGTTCCGCATGAGGCCTGTGCATGTCGTTTTTACCGAAGGGGCTCTGTTTGAAACGCTCAACCTGGGGTTAAAAGTCCGATCCGAATGACTGCCTTCAGGCTGGCGGAGAACACGTCCGGAGCCTGCCGGTCGAGGAAAAAAACGTGGGCTGGATCAAGAAGATTCTGGGTATCTGCAATACGCCGCTTCCCGGTGATGGAACCTCCTGGGCATATTCCGACGGAAAAATCGAGATCAACCTGGCGCAGGTGCCGGAACTCTCGGCCCGCGGAACCGCCGTCCGGCTGGAAGGCCGCGGGCTCCCGGCCCGGGTCCTGGTGGTTCACGGAACGGACGGCGGATTTTACGCCTTCAAGAACCGGTGCACCCACATGGGACGGCGGATCGATCCCGCCTCCCCCTCTGCCGCGGTGCGCTGCTGCAGCATCTCCGGATCCACGTACGATTATACCGGGAACGTGATGTCCGGGCCGGCAAAAGAGGGGCTGACCACCTTTCGAACACACCTCGGGAATCGTCTGCTGACCATTTTGCTGGAATAGTGCATTGACCCCGGGAACCCGGGGGAACAAAGGCGGCTTCCGTCCGGCGGCCGGTCCGGGAACAGGGGGTCCTTTGCAGAGGACCTGTTTCTTTTGGCGGCCCCGGGTCGAAACGCAACGATTTCTTTAACAAGGCGTCCATGTTGAGCCGGAAGATTCCCGTCATAGACGCCTCCCGGTGCACGGATTGCGGGTCGTGCCTGGAGGTGTGCCCCGGTGTTTTCAGGAAAAATCCTCAGACCGGGTTGCTGGAGGTAATCGATCTTCCCCGGTATGCGGAAGACCGGGTCGAGGAGGCCATCATCATGTGTCCGGCCGACTGCATCTCGTGGGAAACGGGATGATGCCGGACAATGGGGACAACCATCGATGAATACGGATCCGCTCCATCACGCGTTGCCCGACTATCACCTGCACACGCCCCTGTG
>CAYTJI010000466.1:0-1673 GCA_964438065.1 uncultured Desulfobacteraceae bacterium
GCAAGCGTCGAGTTTGCCGAAGACCTGCCTGCAGCAGGCAGGTGCAAGGCGGCATAAACCGGCTTTTAACGAGGCCGTCATCCCTGTTTCTCAAACAGGCTCCGCAGGGCGTCAGCCAGATGCGCCTCTTCCCTTTCAAGCCCTACCGGGTTGCGGTTGGATGTCCCCGCAACGCGAACGCGGATTTTTCGTCCTTTTTTTGAGAGGCGAACCCACATTCGCACATGAGAAGTCAGAAAAGTGATCAGAAAGCCCACGATGATCAGAAAACAGCCTGCCCAGACAATCGGGACGCCCGGGTCCCTGCTGACCTGCAGGCCGGTGTAGTACCCTGTTTCGATGCCGATGAGCGAAAACGTGTAAGGCTTGAAGGAAGACGGATCGAATTTGGGTGACTGCCGCATGGGACCGGGAAGCATGCCCAGGATTTTTTCATAGGCCCGGAATATCCAGATATGCTGTTCCTTCCCTTTGGAGGGCTGAATGGCGAGCAGGACTGCAGGGCCCGTGCCCATGAAATCCGGCTTGACATCCGCGACCGAGAACCGGCCTTCACCCCCGGGCAGGGGGGCCGGTTTACCCGCTTCGGTCTCCACCATCCGGGTATTTCCGTCACGGGATATTTTCAGACGGACTATTTTTCCGGGAACACGCCCGTAAGACGACTGATAGAATGTGATGCCCCTGAACGTCACCGGGTGATTGACACGAACCCGGGTTTTTTCCACGGGTTTGCCGTCAACGAGGAAGGTGAGTTCGGAGAGGTATTCGCGGGGCGTGCCGTTGTCATAGTACGCTACCGTGAATTTGTCGCAGCGAACCTCGAACGGGAGTTTGAGGGAAGCGGGTTTTCGGATCAGCTGTACCGTGTCGGTTTTTTCCCCCTCCGAAATTTTTACAAAGGCCTCAAAGCCGTTCAGGGAGCCCACCAGGGCGCCGATCAGGATCAGAAGCACGCTCGTGTGGACGATATACACACCAAACCGGGAATACCGCCCTTTTTCGGCATGAAAGAAGAGATCGTTCGGGGTTTCCTTGACAACGATCTTCCGGTAATGCCGTCTCAGAAGGTGCGTGACCGGGACAGAGGCTTGTTCCCATTTTGCATCCACCACGAAATCCTGCCGCGCGGGAAGGTTTTCAAACGGTCTCTTGCGGTCCGGTCTGGGCGTTTTGCGGAAGAGTCTCCACGTGCCCGGGAACCGGTCAATGGAACAGACGGTCAGATTCAGGGCCAGGCATACGATAAGAAACCTGAACCACAGGGAATGGTACACATCGAACAGGTCGAGGGCGGTAAAGAGCCGGAAGACGCGGGGAGACAGGTCCCGGGCGAATGTAAAACTTTCCGGCTGTGAGATCTGGGGAATCAGTGTTCCGACAACGGACGCGGCGGCCAGTATGATCATGAGGACAATCGTCAGCCTGACTGAGCTGAACAACCGCCACACGGCGTTCGGGGTCTTCGTGGAAATGGATTTTGTCATTGATCGTTGGGGTCTGTTTCGAAACCCTCTGGCTTGACGGATTCGTAAAAAGCCGGTTTATGCCGCAAGCAGCATCCTATGAGAAACGAGCTTGAGTTCGTTGGAAGTCCATCTGTTCAGTAAGGAACAGATGGAACCTAAAACCTGCATAAACTATTTTCAAAAAGGAAGTTATGCTTTTAATAT
>CAYTJI010000467.1:0-1670 GCA_964438065.1 uncultured Desulfobacteraceae bacterium
TTGCACCTGCCTGCTGCAGGCAGGTCTTCGGCAAACCCGACGCTTGCAGGATTTATGTGACAGGTGATGACGATTCCGGAAAACCTTGTTTTACAAATACGGCCGTGTATGATATCAGTGCCGGATGGAAAATCTTCGGAAAGAATGCTTCGGCGTTTTGGATAATGTTTTTCCGATCGGGAAACAGGGGCTCAGAGAAGTCAGCGGAAAATGCCTGGACTGCCCCGACCGTGTACCCTGTCTGAGGGAAGCCCTTGACACGGAGGAAGGCCTTGAATTCAGAAGTGAAATTATCGACCGTGCACCGTCAGGGGGGTTTATGGACCGGCTGCGACGGTGGTCCCGGAAAAAAGACCTGAGCAGGCGCCTGGAACAGAGAAGAGGAACAAGAAAATGACCGTGGACATGACATGCCCTTACTGCAGTTTCTCAAAGAAAATCCCGGAAGACAAGATTCCTGCGGGCGCCAGGTGGGCGACGTGCCCCCGTTGTCGACGGCGGTTTGAAATCCCGTTTTCCGTGAAAAACGCCGACTTTGTTATTGAAGAGGACCCGTCCGGACCCGGGCGGCCGACTGCACACGAAAGGGGCGGGGAGACCCCCCCACGGGGGCCGTCCCCCTGGGAAGAGCGGTCCGGGATCGGGCTCTGGCAGGCCATTTACCTCACGGTGAAAGCGGTGTTGTTTTCCCCGGACCGGTTCTTCGGCTCTCTCAACCGCACGGCCGGAATCGGAGATCCCTTCGCTTTCGGACTCTTGACCGGTGCCGTTGGAGGCATGTTCAGCAGTTTCTGGCAGTTCCTGATGCTTTCCGGCGGACTGCTGAGCGTGGGGCATGTATTTGCCGGCCGGTTTACATTCGGCATGATTCTGCTGGTCCTGATCGTGCTCATCCCCACAGGCATCATGATCGCGCTGTTCGTCACCAGCGCCGTCTGGCATCTTTTCCTGCTCATGCTGAGGGGCGCTGATCACGGTTATGAGGCCACTTTCCGGGTGGTCGCGTATTCGCAGGCGGTTCAACTCTGGGGAATCATCCCTGTTGTCGGCGGCTGGATCAGCTTCGTGTGGCAGATCATTGTTCAAATCATCGGGCTGAAGGAAATTCATGAGACGACTTATGTAAAGGTCATCTTCGCCTTCCTCATCCCGGTGGCCGCTATCGTGTTTCTCGTTTTTGCAACCATCATCGTTCTGGCTCTGTTTCTTGGTCATCTGCCGTTTACGCAATTATGGTCCTGAATATCCTCCTTCTGTGTCTGGGCATCGGGCTGCTTTACTATGGCTCTGAATGGATGGTCCGGGGATCGGCATCCCTGGCCCTTTCCTTTCTGATCCGGCCCGCCATTGTCGGGTTGACCATGGTGGCGTTTGCCACTTCCGCGCCTGAACTCCTTGTCAGCCTGATTGCCGCCTTTAAAGGCTCCAGCGGGATTTCCCTGGGTAACATCCTGGGCAGTAATGTGGCGAACATCGGACTTGTGCTCGGGGCAAGCGCCCTGGCAAGGCCCCTGTCCGTGGACAGAAAGCTCATAATCAGGGAGATTCCCTTCATGATCGGCACCTCCGGCCTGTTCTGGCTGGTTTGCCTGGACAGCTACCTGGGCCGGACAGACGGAGTCGTTCTCCTTTCCGGGCTGGCGGCATTCCTGATCATGGAAGGCGTTATG
>CAYTJI010000468.1:0-1655 GCA_964438065.1 uncultured Desulfobacteraceae bacterium
CCCATCCCCAGGCAGGAAGTTATCGATCAGGGGCGAAAACCGGAACTCGAAGATTACAACGGGAGAGGGGAATCCATCCTGGTAGTGGACGATATCGAGGAGCAGCGGCGCATCGCGGCCGGAATGCTCACAAAACTGGGTTATGTCGTACATTCGGTGCCCGGCGGGGAGGAAGCCGTTACATATCTCAAGGACCATCCTGTCGATCTGGTACTCCTGGACATGATTATGGATCCCGGCATTGACGGACTGGAGACTTACAAACGGATTCTCAAGATACATCCCCACCAGAAAGCAGTGATCGCCAGCGGGTTCTCTGAAACGGATAGAGTCAAAGAGGTACAGAAACTGGGGGCCGGGGCCTATGTAAAAAAGCCTTATCTCCTGGAAAAAATCGGGCTTGCTGTCAGGGCCGAATTGGATAAACAGCAGATCCGCCCTGACGTTGTGAGAAATCTTGATCAAAAAGATGCCACTACAAAAAAAATCTCCTGAGGGCCTGATATGGCCAAAATGTGCGTAAACAAAACCGAAATAAAAGAAGCGAATATCTTTGAAATCCTGATGGATAATTTCCCGGATATGATTCATTCCGTGGATGATAAAGGACGGATTGTGTATGCGAATAAAACTGCGGAAACGCTTCTGGGCTATACCCGGAACGAGCTGCTCACGATGAATATCCGGGACATCTATGCCAAGTCGGTATTGAAAGCAGTGAGCCAGGGGTTTTCAGATTTGAAGGAGCGGGGGGATAAAACGATTCCGGAAAGCCTTGTAAAAGCGAAAGACGGCACACACATTCCCGTGGAAATCCGTTCATTCAGTATCTATGATGATGACAATACGTTTGTCAGGACCTTTTCGATCCTGCGCGATCTCCGTGAACTCAAGGCCCTGCAGCAGCAGGTTGTACATGCCGGAAGGCTCGCGGCCATCGGGGAACTTGCCTCCGGGATCGCCCATGATATCAATAACCCGTTAACCATTATCACACTGGCCAATGATCTGGCCCTGGAGCAGTTGAAGCATGTCCATACGGTCCCGGAAAACGCGCTGGAACCGGTTCGGTCACAGATGGAAAATATTGAAAAGGCATCATCAACCATCAGGAAACTGGTTGATCACCTCCGTAATTTTTCGCGAACCACGGCAGAAGAGCATGAAATACTGGATCTCTATGAAACGATTGATGACGCCCTTTTCATCGTCGGCAGCCGGATAAAAAAATCCGACATTCACGTTCAGAACAAGATCGATAAGAACCGCTGTTTTGTCAAGGCCTCTCAGAATAACATGGAGCAGGTCTTCGTCAACCTTCTGACGAACGCGTGCGATGCGATGGCGGGGCAGGACGAACGGACATTGACGCTTTCCCTGTCTTCCTGCCGCAGAAATAATATGGATTTCTGGAGATGTGACATCTCCGACACCGGCATTGGAATTCCCGAGGATAAATATGAAGCCATATTCCAGTCATTTTATACCACAAAAGAAAAAGGCAAAGGCACAGGCCTCGGCCTTTCGATAGCCCGCGGGATTGTCACGGAACATGATGGTTGGATCGAAGTTTCCGGCGGGGCCACAGGAGGGACGACATTTTCAGTTTTTATTCCCCAGACAAGACCGTAAAACCATCCCATTCTTTTGTGCAC
>CAYTJI010000469.1:0-1652 GCA_964438065.1 uncultured Desulfobacteraceae bacterium
AACACCATCGCAACATGGTAATGGCGCCTGAAAACACCATTTATTCCGGCTTCTTCAAATTCGTACTCGGCATGTTTTCTGAAATTACCGTTAAGCCTTCGTCAATTCGCTTTTGAGAAAGGCTGTAGATCACCCTCTTTGTAAACTCCAGAAAGGTGTAACAGCTCAGAGCGATCAGAGTTGTGTACAGTGCTGTAGCAATGCCTGCGATGGTCACCTCACTGTTCAATGTCCCCGTATTTGACAGAAAATGAATGACCATACCGATGATAGTGCCTATAAACCCCTGAGGCGGAAGCAGATTTGACGTCATGCCAACCGGTTCAAGAAATTTTTCCTCGAAATATCTTTCACTGAACTGGTATGCCGCGTCCCGGATAAAAGCATCCGGAGGGACCGTTTTATAGGAATCGCCGTTTTTTTCCTTTTCTTCCATGTAATATGTCTTGGTTTTTGAAAAAAAACCGGCAGCGATGGCTGAAAGAGGGGTTTTGATATCACCGTGAAACCCATTGGAATTGCTTTTTTTCAGGATTTCGCCGGGTTCCTGATAGGCAAGGACGCGAAACGCTTTGGATGTCTTAACGATTGCGAAGCAAAAGGTGACAGCCATCAGGAAATATATCGTTATCTGGAGAACGCCGGAATATTCATTTATAAAGAAAGTCGCGGCTTGGACAATGGAGTGCGCGAGCATATCAAAAAAACCGTTGCGAACAGGCATAATGTCTTTTTCTCCTATCTGGTTTGGTGCCGGAGAAGTCCCGGGCTTGTTGCATCCGGGGGGAAAATTGATATGCCTTCGAGCTCACAGAATCCCGGATCCAGGGGGCCTTTCATACTCAGCTCTTTTTTCAGGTCGTCCCGGATGTCAGTTTCAGGGAAATCTGTTTGTTAAGAAAAGCGACTCCCTCGGCAACTGTATGAAATTCAGAATTCATTTCATTGGTTGTGATCCCCCACAAGAAACTGTCCTCGACCCGCTCATTCAGTTGCCGGAGATAATATTTTGCCCGATAATACCCGCCGAGATCATAATAAAGATAAGCGGTCGTCAGGTACAGTTTCGCGATCTCCGCCCTTGATTCCAGATTCTCAATAGCCTCCCGGTCGTTCAGAACCGGTTCCACATAATTGACGATATAGGTATTTACTTCATGTCCGATCTCCTTAAGCATGGACGGCTTTCCTCTTTTCTTAATATCAACCACAACCGAATGAAAATCCATCAGGGTGGCATATGCGTTTTCAATATAAGCCTTCTTCCTGGTCATACCGGCATGAGTCAGAATCACGGGATTCGGAAAGGTATCGGCAAGATAATAGCGAGGCTCGATATCGTCCGATTCCCCGGAAATGGCGACCTTTTCTATTGAACGCTGCTTTTTGTTGCCTGAATCATCACGCCCGATATACAGGCTGTATCCACACCCTGAAAAGGAAAGCAACAGGATTGTCACGGTTATGATTGCCTTTCTTTTCTGCATGTCAGCACTCCTTTTTTACGGATTAGCAGTATATGCCGTTCGTTTTGCAATATGTGTGCCAATTTCGCCACATAAAGTGTAACCTAAATCCTGCAAGCATCGAGCTTGCCGCCTTGCACCTGCCTGCAGCAGGCAGGTGCAAGGCGGCAAGGGCGCAGACGTACG
>CAYTJI010000470.1:0-1650 GCA_964438065.1 uncultured Desulfobacteraceae bacterium
GATACTTCAAGTCCTTGCCAACGCCGTCCCGCCTCCAGGCGGGATAAAATCGGCGTTCCCGAAGGGTAAACTATTTTCAAAAACCCAAGACTTTATGGCCGCATTCAAATTGATGCGTATCATGCAAGCACAACATTCCCATAACTTGCTAATATTAAAAGCATAACTTCCTTTTTGAAAATAGTTTATGCAGGTTTTAGGTCACAAATAATCCATCCCGGTGTCGGGATGAGAATTGAAAATGCTCTGCCGTCTCCAGGGAAAATAAAAACGACACGTTTGCGGAGAGAAATTGCGTATTTGCCTGCGGTTATAATTTTCGCCTTCCTTGATTTGGCACAAAATCGGTCATTTTTCAAAGGTCTCACTACACTAACTACACTATTGGTGGTCTGACGGCAGGCATCCGCCTGCGGCGTGAGGGTCACGGAATATGGCAAACGTGCATAAATCTGTTTTGATAAACTCGGTTTCAGGGCGAACATCCTGACAAGTTTTCAGCATCTCCACGGCCCGGTCGAAACGCTCTTTACAAGACTGCGGATTATGCCGGCGTTGTTGTTGAACGAGAGTGCCTTTTCTGGAAAAGCCGATAGGTGATCATATCCAGTTTTATCGTGAAATCAATATGTTCGACCACACAGTAGTGCGGAACCCGTATCCGTCCCGGAGAAAAATTGATGATCCCTTTGATTTTCGCCTTAAGGAGGAGGTCCGCAACACTCTGGGCCGCTGCAGGAATTGTGGTGATGACCCCGATCTCAATATTGAGTACCCGGACCATCCGTACCAGTTCCTTGACATCCCTGATGGTGATGCCGGTTGTCGTGGTCAATCCGATTTTTTCAGGATCATTGTCAAAAACCGCGACACATTTGAATCCCCGGGCGGTCAGGTTCTGGTGTTGTACGATGGCTGAGCCCAGGTTCCCGAATCCGACGATGCATATGTTCCAGTCGCGGTTCACGGAGAGGATATTCTTGATTTGCGCCTGGAGCTCAATCACGTCATAGCCTACGCCGCGAATGCCGAACTCACCGAAATACCCCAGGTCTTTCCTGACCTGTGCGGAGTTTACGCCGCACAACCAGGCGAGTTTTTCAGAAGAAACCATACGGTAACCATCGAATTCGAGCAGTTCGAGTTGTCTGTAATACTGGGAGAGCCGGGTAATGGTGGCTTTTGGTATTTTTTCCGATTTTGTCATCTCGGATCCTCGGAGACCTGTGAAAACGACCTCTTTTGTACCACTCGGCGTCTGCCTGTGCGTGGACTGTCTGCCGTACAGACGGGACAGGCAGGCACATGATCCCCCGGATTGACGCAGGGACGCGCAAAAATTCTCATTTCCGGATGGACACTACATAATTTCGGACGGGGGCCAACCCGGAAAGATGCGCCTCCGTAACCTCTGCACTCAGTTGAACCCCTGGCATGGCCCTGGAAAAAGTATAGGGCAGTTCTGAAAGGAGCGCAAGCAGATTCGGTACCAATCGGAACATGTTGAGTCCTGAATATCAGAAAAGATTTATAATGACAATATTTCAATTCTGATATATAAAAAACCCTGCTGGGATAATGAAATCGTGCCCATTCATAAATGAAATTCGGGGCACGGGTGAGTTTCCGATCCGGAAATGCGAATTTTTG
>CAYTJI010000471.1:0-1649 GCA_964438065.1 uncultured Desulfobacteraceae bacterium
CTGCTCGCTTCATTGGCGGCATAGTCCCGGTCTGCCTCAATCCCCTCGAACCAGTCCCCGCTGGTCAGCTGGCCGTCATGTAACGGCATGGCAAAAAACACCCGCTCCCGGTTCAGTCTTTCACCCTTTCTGATATCTTCCTTTGCGAAGACCCCCCGCATCAATGAACGCAAAGAGGCCATCTCTTCAGGAGAGGCCGGACTGCGATGCTCCCCGCCACAGGCGGCAACGGCCTCTTTGTAGGCGGCAAGCCACCTGGCGATCTGTTCAGGTGTGGAAGAATAGCGGTTCAACTTGTGTTTTTCCGTTGCCATGCCCACATGCCGTTCAAAGAGTCTGGCGCCTTTCCCATAGGCAATCTGAATGGCTACACAATTGTCCGGGTCTTCATGAGTCGAAAATCCGATGGGGACGTCCGGAAACCGTTCCTTTAACAGATTGATCTGGTTCAATCCCAGTTTGTCGGTCGGAGTCGGATAGATGGCCACACAATGCATTAAAGCAAAGTGCATGTCCCTGGCCTCAAAAAAACTGACCAAACGGTCGATTTTCTCCATGCTCAGGCCAGCCGTGGAGATAACGACCGGCCGGTTTACCTCGGCAATCCGTTCAAGCAGCGGCCAGTCTCCGGCCGAGCAGCTGGCGACCTTAATGATCCTGATATCCAGATCAAGAATAAGGTCCACGGATTCCTCATCAAAAGGCGTGCACATGGTCAGCATCCCGCTGCGCCTGACAGCCTCGGTGAGCACTTTATATTGCTCCCGCGTAAGGGCCGTTTCCATGAATCTGGGGATATGTTTCACATCCTTCCGCTGCTTGTAGTCGGGATGGATGAACGTATCCAGTTGTCTGAACTGGAATTTCAGCGCTCCCCGCACACCGGCTTCCCGGTTTACATCCCCCACGGCCCGGATAATATTGAGGGCGTGGTCCATATCACCCTGGTGGTTGTTGGCCAAGTCATATGTAAACAAACCGTCAAAATCAAAATCTTTCATAAAAAACTTACCTCGTCCCCATCCATAAATGAAATTCGGGCACTGATGAGTTTCCGATCCGGAAATGCGAATTTTTGCACAAGGCCGAGGAAATCAAGGGATGATGCGAAGACGTACATGCAGTACGCCGCACCTGTCTGCGTGCAGGCACGCACAGGCAGGCAAATGATCCCGAAGATTGACACAGGGATTGCGCAAAAAGGCCATTTATGGATGGAAACTAGATCATTCTGTTATAGGGCCTGTCTAAACCAATTCCATAGCTTCGGGCCCGCACCCCCGATCATAATGGATCCTTACGGTCCTGCCATGCTCACGGGAAACATGCGCCGCGGCAATGACCCGCATCGTATCCAATCCTCTTTGCAGTGAAACAGGCGAACGCGTCCGGTCTCCACCCCTCAGGATATCTTCGACGTGCTCGATCTCGCCCTTGAAATCGTCCGGGCGCGTTTTGCGGAATTTTTCTTCCTTGGTCTCACCTTTCCCGTCCCGGTAACGAACAGCGTCATGATTTTCATCGACGTTGACCATCCACTCCAGAAACCCTTCGGTCCCCTGAATTCTCGCGGCCTTCTGCGGGGGCTCCGTCACGACGTCCTGGGCGATATCCCCGACAAGACCGCTTTCCGTCCGCACGGTCAGCAG
>CAYTJI010000472.1:0-1644 GCA_964438065.1 uncultured Desulfobacteraceae bacterium
GTTTTCAAAAGCCGCAGCCTTTACGGCCCCATTCGGATTGATGCGTGACATGCAAGCCTGGCATTCCCATAACTCACTGATATTAAAAACATAACGTCATTTTTTGAAAACAGTTTATGCAGGTTTTAGGTGACACAAGATTGCGATGTCGTTTTGTTTGCCTGGAAGGCGAACCGCACCGGATGTACGCCTCCGCATCATCCCTTGATTTCCCCGGCCTTGCGCAAAAATTCGCATTTCCGGACCGGAAATTCACCCGTGCCCCGAATGTTGTTTCCGGGTGGACGCATATACCGGCTTTTTATGAAGGGGTCAATTGCTGAACAGCACATCATAAAGTTCCTGGATGGTCTCCACGCCCGTCAGTGTCATCTTGCCGGGCGGGGTTGCGTTTTGCTGGTTGCTCCGTGACAGGATACATCGCGAGAAACCGAGTTTTTTGGCCTCCATGATTCTCAGATCCGGTTGGCTGACCCCCCGGATTTCACCCGCCAGACCCACTTCCGCGAACATGATCAGACCTCTGTCCACAGGCCGGTCCAGATAACTGGACATCATGGCCGAGATGAGCCCGAGATCGGCGGCCGGTTCATCAACTTTCAGCCCGCCTGCCACATTGACAAAGATATCCTGATCACCCAGTTCCATGCCCAGTCGCTTGGCGAGAACGGCCACAAAAAGGGATATCCGATTGTGGTCAATGCCGACGGCTGTCCTCCTGGGCATACCCAGCGGACTGGGACCGACGAGGGCCTGGATTTCCACCAGCAGGGGTCGTGTGCCTTCCATACAGGGGATAATAACGGAACCGGGAACAGCCTGTGCTCTCTCCTCGAGAAAAATGCGGGAGGGATTGTCGACTTCCCGGAGGCCCGTGTCCTTCATTTCGAAAACGCCTATTTCATTGGTGGAGCCGTACCGGTTCTTGACAGACCGCAGAATCCTGAATGCGTGCCCGCTGTCGCCTTCAAAATAGAGCACCGTGTCCACCATATGCTCCAGCACTTTCGGTCCCGCAATAGCGCCGTCTTTTGTTACATGGCCGATCAGGAAAACCGGCGTACCGGACTGTTTTGCAAATGTCATCAGACCGGCCGAAACCTCCCTTACCTGGCTGACACTGCCGGGCGCGGATGAGACCGCACGGGTGTAAATGGTCTGGATGGAATCCACGGCAACAAGGTCCGGCTTCAGGGTGCCCAGTTTTTCGAAGAGGTCTTCCATGCAGGTTCCGGTCATGACATAGAGGTTGTCGGAATGAACCGACAGCCGTTCCGCCCTGAGTTTGATCTGCTGGGCGGACTCTTCTCCGGACAGATAGAGGGCGAGGGTGCCTTTTCGGGCGAGTCTATCCAGGACCTGGAGGATAATTGTTGATTTTCCAATGCCCGGATCCCCGCCGATCAGGACAACGGAGCCCGGAACCACACCGCCGCCAAGGGTTCGGTCAAACTCGGAAAGGCCCGTCATCAGTCGCAGTCGGGGCGAGAGACGGATACTGTTAATGGTTTCGGGCACACTCATGGAAGAGGTCCCTGTTTTTTCCGTGTGCAGGGCAACCGTTTCCTCGACCATGGTGCTCCACTGACCACAGCCCGGGCAGCGGCCCAGCCATTTCAGGGCCTGGTAACCACAGTCCTGGCA
>CAYTJI010000473.1:0-1639 GCA_964438065.1 uncultured Desulfobacteraceae bacterium
CGGCATACGAGATCGCCGTCATCCGGCCGCGGTGTCATGTGGTGGAGAGTCACACCGGTTTCTTTTTCACCGTTTACCAGCACCCAGTTGATCGGGCATCGGCCCCGGTATCGGGGAAGCAGCGACCCGTGGAGATTCAGACATCCGCGCGGCGGTATGTCCAGTATGGCCGATTTAACCATATCTCTGTAATAAAAAGAGAAAATGATATCCGGGCTGAGATTGCGAATCCTTTCCACCCACAGGGGGTGGTTGATGTCCTTTGGCGCGAATACGGGGATTTCCCGCATGGCCGCCAGTTCGGCGACGGAATCGAACCAGATGGTTTCTTCCGGGTTGTCGGCGTGTGTAAAGACCGCGGCAATCTCAAATCCGTTTCTTAGAAGGGCCTCAATACCGGCACAGCCGATGTTGTGATAGGCCAGGACGACAGCTCTCATTGGATTTCCTCAGAATCGAATTTTCAGGTTATTTCGTCACGTCCATTGGGCCGTGACGTGCTTCATTCAATATCCGGTGTCACGTGTTCGACTTTGACTTTCAGCTCCGGGCAGTGACTGTTATTCTCCGGTCCCTGTCATTTAACATTCGGTATTTGCCCCCGAACCACCCGATCCACGAAATACCGGGGTCTGGCACGAACATCGTGATAGATCCTTCCGATGTACTCCCCGAGCAGGCCCATTGCCACAAACTGGGCGCCGATAAAGATAAACACAATGGCAAACAGGGTAAAGACCCCCCGGGCGGCCCACTCGGGACCGTGAATCAGCCTCATGATCAGGATAAAAATGCCGAATCCAATGCCCAGAATCGATACGGCGCCCCCGATCGCGCTGAGCAGACGCAGGGGAAAGGTGGTCATGCTGGTCAGCAGGTCAAACTGAAGGTTGATCAACCGCCACAGGCCGTATTTTGAATCGCCTCCGGATCGTTTTTCATGCTGTACCGGAATTTCCGTTGTGTGTCGGGCAAAGCTGTTGGCAAGTACCGGAATAAACGTGCTCCGCTCCTGACAGGCAAGCATCGCGTCAACGACCGTTCGGCGGTACGCCCGGAGCATGCATCCGTAATCGTGCATGAGTACGCCCGTGGCCTTCTGGGCGATCTTGTTGACGATAAGGGATGAAATCCTCCTGAAAAGGGTGTCGCGCCTGTCTACGCGTACGCTCCCCACCACATCGTAGCCTTCCCCGATTTTACGAACCAGGTTGGGAATTTCTTCCGGGGGGTTCTGCAGGTCCGCGTCCAGGGTGACGATAATGTCACCTTTTGCCTGAGAAAAACCGGCCATGACCGCTGCGTGCTGGCCGTAATTTCTGTTCAGGACCACCCCGACAACGCGGTCCCCGTGCGCCTTCGCCGCTTCCTCGATCATCCGGGCCGATCGGTCCGTGCTGCCGTCATCCACCAGGATGATTTCGTACGGCTGTTCCATGCCGTCGCATGCTTTCAGACATCGACGGATGAGTTCCGCGAGGTTTTCCTGCTCGTTATACACGGGGATAACAACGGAAATACGCGGGTTTTCATTCATTTTGTTCCCCTTAATCAAAAAATAATCCGTCCCGGTGTCGGGATGAGGACTGAAAAGGCTCTGCCGTTTCCCGCGAAAACAGAGGCAACATGTTAGAGAGGA
>CAYTJI010000474.1:0-1633 GCA_964438065.1 uncultured Desulfobacteraceae bacterium
CGCAGACAGGTGCGGCGTACCGGATGTACGCCTCCGCATAATCCCTTGATTTCCTGGGCCTTGCGCAAAAATTCGCATTTCCGGGTCGGAAACTCACCCGTGCCCCGAATTTCATTTATGGACGGGCACTAAGGAGAGCCCCATCACTCATGTTTCATGGAAGTCGCAATTCCTCCGTATGAGACCGTCAGATCCCGGCGATTTGTTTCGACAATCGCCCCATCCGCCAATCATTCCTCAACCCAATACCACCATTGACACCATGCTTACAGCCCGTAAACAACCTCCTCCAGTTCAGGGATGCCGATCTGTTGCAGGATCGCGCTTCCAATACCATGCAGAAGTACAAAATCAATGGTTTCTCCAACTCTTTTTTTGTCTCTTTTTATCGCATCTATCATTCTTTCCCTGTCCACATCCAACGCCGTGGGGAGGCCCAAACTGCTCAGCAGTTTTTCGATTCTGCGTGCGTCCTCAGTCGAAATCAAACCTTTCTTCTCAGATAGCTTTGAAGCAACAACCATGCCAACGCTGATGGCCTCCCCATGAAGGAGTTCGGCGGTTGTCTTTTCAATTGCATGGCCAAATGTATGCCCGAAATTCAGCTTTCTGCGCTCCCCTTTCTCTTTCTCATCCCTGTTAACAACAGATGACTTTATGACAATGGAATCATAAACAAGACGGCTGATAACCGCCTCATCAAGGCCCAGTGCCAAGTCAATATTTTCCTCAATATAACGGCACATCCGCAAATCACCGATAAAGGCATGTTTGGCAATCTCACCGAATCCGCACAAAACATCTCTTTCCGGCAGGGTTTTCAGCAGGGTCATATCACAGACAACGAATTCCGGCTGATTAAAGGTACCGATCATGTTTTTGTAGCCGCGAAAATTTACGCCGTTCTTCCCCCCTACGCTGGCGTCCACCTGGGCCAGAAGGGTCGAGGGGACAAACCCGAACTTGACACCCCGCATGTAGGTTGAGGCCACAAACCCGGCAATATCACAGACAATCCCCCCCCCGATGCCGACAATAAAGACAGACCGGTCCGCTTCAAGGCGGACCAGCTTTTCATATATATCCCTTACCGTGTCAAGATTTTTGATTTTCTCACCCGTTCCGATTTCGATAACATCACAGGCGGGGAAGCTTTTTCTGTAGATACGACTGACATTCCTGTCCGTAATAATCACAGATTTCCCTGCCGGGAGATATTTGGCAAGGTTTTCAAGTGTCTCTCCTATGAGTATTTTTGAATTCCCGGTTACACCCTTGATTTCAAGAAGTTGCATCACAATACGCCCATTGAATCGGTTTCTTCGCAACCCATCTGAGTGCAAGGGGCGAAACCACCTGAGAAATAAATCCTTACAACCTAAAAAAGCCGAAACAGGCCCTTCCCGCCCGGTAAGGAAATATTTTCTTGCACGTCCTGCATATTTTTTCAACAATAAAGATATGCGGTATCCCATCAGATAGGACGCCGGGGCTGAATCAACATCAGACGAAGAACAGTTACCGCCTGCAGAGACAACCTGATCCCCGCACAAAGTCCAGGACGATCATTGAGGACAAAGGGCCAGCAACATCCCTTCAGTCGCGTGCCAGAGGGTCCCGGGATCGGAAAAAC
>CAYTJI010000475.1:0-1626 GCA_964438065.1 uncultured Desulfobacteraceae bacterium
AATTCAACGTCGTTATTTTCCGCATCTCTTTTTTCCTGACTAAATGCCGTTATGCCGGTTCTCATTTCCGCCTGAACACCTCCTGACTCTCATCTGATACTGCCGGACCCGCGGTAACCCGGGTCACGTTTCCCAGGCTTATTTCACGCTCGCCCGCGATTACATATGCGGTCCCATTCCAGAAATTCACCGAAGTCACGGGTGCCTGAAAAAAGGCCTTCCCTGAAAAGGTTCTGCCATCCGGATCAACAGCCTGGACTTCAAAAGAATAGGTGCCGTCAGGGACCGGCAACCCATCGTTATCCATACCATCCCATGTCAGGCTGTTTTCGCCTGTATCAAACGGCCCGGATTTGTCGATTTCTCTTACGAGATTCCCGTTTTCGTCGTATATGTAAACATAGAGATCACTCGTGGCTCTTTCCAGATCGAAATTCAACTGTTCCGGCACCCCCTCTGTCACTTTCAGGCGGTTGTCGTCTACCGTTACTGTTTTTCCGATAAGGGATACTGCATGTTCATCGAAAAGCGCAGACTGATAAACCTGCAGATTTCCGAGGTTCTTGTTGATATCCTGGAGCTGCTCAAGGGATGCAAACTGTGCGGTCTGAGATGTAAACTCGGCGTATTCCATGGGATTGAGAGGATCCTGATTTTTTAATTGTGTAACGAGCAGAAGCAGAAATTCATCTTTGTCAATGGTGTTGTTGGATGACGCGGTTCGTCCCTCGGAACTGCTCGCGAGCCTTTCGATCGGTGAAATTGCCATTTGCTTGTCTCCTATGCGAAATAGTCAATAGCTTGGTCCGTGTTCATGGACGTTGCATGGATTCCTGCCGGTTTATCCGGTTCAGGAGACCTTTCGTGTGATTGTTCCTCTTCATCTCCGGACCCATGACCAATTTCCGGATACGGAAAGCGTGGGGGAGTCCCTCTGTCCTGATGGGAATTTGAGTCCACGGAAACATCAAATCTGTCAACCTGCAATCCATGACTCTGAAGCTCATTCCTGAGCTGATTGAAGTTGTTTTCAACAATTTCTTTTACCCCGGGCGCCTCGGTCATTATTTTTATCATGACGTGGTGATTTTCAGTTTTGATGTGCATCCTGAGATGACCCAGGATCTTCGGCTTGAGTTTTATGGTGATCGTACTTTGACCGTTTTTCAGACTCATTACACCTTTTGCGACCAGCTGAGATAATACGCTGCTTTCAAAACTTTTTGGGGTCCCATGGGTCGCTTTTGGCTGGAACAAAGGCTCAAAACTCTTGTCGGCCGCCCGTCTGTTTACGGAGAGAGCCGCGATTTCTCCGTCGGTTGAATCTCCTCGGGGACCCTTGCCCTCACCGTTATCCTGATCGGATATTTCCGCTTTTATACCTGCCCCCCTGACAGCAACGTCCTTCTGTTCAGCATCCGGATTTACGGCTGCTTCAGCCGTCGCTTTGGTAAAACTTGCGGAAAATCGATATTTTTTATTTTTAACTGGATCAGACACTTTTCCTTTTTGACGCCCGATTCTCCCATTCGCGACTTCAACCTTATTTCCAGTTTCCCTTACACCGGCTTTTTGACCGTTTTTCAGACTCATTACACCTTTTGCGACCAGCTGAGATAATACGCT
>CAYTJI010000476.1:0-1621 GCA_964438065.1 uncultured Desulfobacteraceae bacterium
CTGGTGGATGAAAGCCCCCTGGGGAAATTCCAGAGGGTCACGCCGGTCCCGGAAAGGTTCATGGCCGAAAATCGACCTCCCTCTGTTCCACTTCCGGGCAGAAGACGCGGTGTCCCTGATGAAACACAATAAATTTTCGGTTCATCCGGTTAATTCCCAACCTCTGCACCGGCAATTTTGTACCTCCGCAAAAACCTGCCGCTCAACTCGCGGTTCGCCGATTAATGGCTTTACTTGCTTCCCTCCTTAGCGCACGATATGTGTCGTACGCTAAGGAAGGATGCCCGACTCCCTTGGATCGGAAGCCTGAAAATAATGAATAAAGCTCCCGTTTTCAAATCAGATTTCTTGACAAACGACTCCGGGGTTCTGATTTTGTCTTCTGTCGAAATCTCGCCATCGGTAGTGTAACTGGGAGAAGAACCCCCTTTTAAAAACAGCTCATGCGGGATTCAGGCCATAATTACACGTTTAACAGGGCATGGCTTTTATAAACAGGTCTGCTATTAATAAAACCTCCTGAACAAAGGGACCTAATTCCGCCGGGGAAAGCAGGTGGTCCCTGCGGTAGCAGAGAATCATGTCTCGGCTACCCTCTACCGTAAATCCCTGGTTATTGGCGAAATAGCTGCCGATTTTCCCCTGAAACAGGTTGATGACCCGGTTTTTGTCCGCAACGGGAGATTTCAGTGTGTATCCATCAATGGGGAGTTCCTCTATCTTTTGATATCGATGTGTTACCCCGGAAACAAATTCATTAAGCGCTGTCCTCAATCGCATGGTGAACCGTTCTTTTTTCTGTTTACGGGGTGTCAGCGCAAACCTCGGCAAAGAGAGAGCCTCATGTTTCAACAGGACAATGGTCTCTTGAATATCGGCTTCCCTTGGAATAATCATCCTGAAGTCGCCGATTAAAACAGACTTTCCGTCCAGCACACCTTCCAGAGCATTTTTAATGGGAATCGGCCTGACCTCTTCACCGGCCGTAACAGGAGATGTGGAAAAAAGGAGGAAAGGTTCGGTGCGAAAATGATCAGGAATGACTTTGACGGCGGGATTGTGAACAAGTCCCAGCAATGTGCCCTGTTCGATGATCTTTTTTCCCCGGGATTTAGAAATAAGCCTTGGAACAGAAAACACTATCGCGATCGCTGCTCCAATACCGGCAACAAATAGCAGATTGAACGTCATTTCATTCATTGTTCCAGTCTCCTGTCACTGTCCGGTATGTTCAAGCATCTGCATCATCTGCACCGGCAGAAGATGCAGTCCCTTCCGGATCGTCTTTGGTATAACGACCTGATATTTGGGTGATAAGATAACTGTTTGCATGACAATGCCCATCGAGATTGGTAAATATAACGATATGATAATCGATACGGGTCGGTCAACTCGTAATGGTGTAAAGCCGATACCGATAATCGAGATTTCCGGATGTCCAACCCCTTTCGCCGGGGCGGGAGTCACCTTTAGACATGAATTTTGCCCGTGATACCGGCAGCGCCTGGCGCCGAATGTTCCAAAAGAGATTATCTTCTTGCGGTTTCGGACTGGAGTGCGGGCCGGGGAACCCCTTTTTTTCTTGACTAACCGTCGGATATTTGTTCAATAACATATCCAA
>CAYTJI010000477.1:0-1598 GCA_964438065.1 uncultured Desulfobacteraceae bacterium
GTCTATGTTTCTATAATCCTTATTGTTTTGTATGTCTTTCATGATCAATCCCGGTTGAATCCCCAAAAATATTTCGACTATCTTATCTGGATGGTAATGTCAACAAAAACGTCGGCCGCCAGGGGTTGATCTTCCCCCCGACCTTGGGACAGACCGCAACCGACTGTATGGGTTGGAGGTCTCCGGTGACTTCCAGGAAACGATCCGGATTCCCGGTTTCCGCAGTGCAGACCCGGATAGGAATTTTTTGCGCATTTTCCACAGTAACCGGTTTTTGTTTGCTCAGCCGCCAAAGGTTGAATCCTGCGATCAACAGAAAAACAAGGATCGTGCATCCCACGTACCCACGTGATTGTGTGCCTTCGACCGCCTTGTTCTTTCATCTGCTGTTTTTCAATAATGGCCCGTGCTTACATTTCCCCCACCGCGCGTTTCAATTCGGCCTCCGCGATCCGGTAACCGTAAAGGGCCTGATGCAGGTTGACCTCGGCCTGGGTAAGAAAGGTCCGCGCATCCAACACCTCGGTGGACGTGGTGACGCCCTCCTGATACTGGAGGTTTGTGATCCTGAAATTCTCCTTTGCCTGCGCCAGGGCCTCCCGGGCGGTATGGATATTCGTCTCCGCGACCCTGAGTTTCTGGAAGGCGTCCCGCACTTCCAGAAGGATGCTGTCCGTAACCCCCTGGATCCTTTCTTTCAGCGCGTCTCTCTGATGGACGGCTTTTTTCCCCCGCGCACCGCAGTCGGACAGCCGGGCTGTCAACAAAATAAACAAAAGCGTTACCGGGAGTAGCGGCCTGATGAAATTATTCATGGCAATGCCTCCAATTTTTCTGAACCCTGTCACTGCCTGATCCATTTCCAATAATACCGGACACTTGTTATATACCCTTCAGGCTGCTGAAAAAAATGTTCATGATATTATCCACGTTTTTAAGATAAGGATGTTGTTCCGGGCTGTCCATCCACAGGAGCAGAAAGGCATTGGCCATGCTGTCAATGGCCACGGCCAGATAGTATGGGTCCGCGATATTCCTGAAGCGGTGTTTCCGGACGCCGCTTTTAAAGACATCGGCAAGCATCTGCAAATTCTCCTCATAGAGATCCCGAAGGTCTGAATCCAGGCCTGCCTTGACATTAAAACTCGCCCCCGTGGTTTCGGCGAAATAGAGACGGATCACGGCTACATTCGCGACAAATACTTCACCCTTGACCTTGAGGTAATTACGAATTTTTTCGATTTCTTCCTCCGGTTCTTTGAGGGCCCTGACAATATCCTTGTAAAACCGCTCTGCCAGAGCCAGCATCATGGCCTTGTACAAGTCTTCCTTATTCTCAAAAAACTTGTACAGGGTGCCCACGGCAAATTCCGCTTCCTGAGCGATCTCCTGCATGGACACGTTGTGATACCCCTTCTCGGAAAAAAGAATCAGCGCCGCGTCCAGTATCTCCCGGCGATGCCTGAGCTGCTCTTTTTCCCGGCGTGTAAGCGTCTTATTTTCCATGCAAAACTCCCTTCCCCATTGTTTAGTGCCCATCCATAAATGAAATTCGGGCACGGGCGAGTTTCCGATCCGGAAATGCGAATTTTTGCGCA
>CAYTJI010000478.1:0-1596 GCA_964438065.1 uncultured Desulfobacteraceae bacterium
CACCTGCCTGCTGCAGGCAGGTCTTCGGCAAACTCGACGCTTGCAGGTTTTAGGTCTTATAAAAAGCGGGCCGGGAAGATCCCCGGTCCATCCAGGCCTCTCCTGCGAAGGCTCAAATCCGCGCGCAATTACAACCGATTTCTCTCATATATCTTTTTTCGGGAATATGAATGACAAACTTTAGGACTCGTGCAAAAATAAATCCACATTTCAACAGCCCGAATTTCCAGGCGGGTTTGCACGATGAAGATGAAAACCGGAGAGGAAGCTGTTTGGCGCTTTCCGGGGTTTGGTGATCGTGCGTCCGGTTTCATGTGCCAGTGCCCATCCATAAATGAAATTCGGGGCACGGGTGAGTTTCCGATCCGGAAATGCGAATTTTTGCGCAAGGCCAAGGAAATCAAGGGATTATAGTGATCCTGCAGATTGACGCAGGGATTGCGAAAAAAGGCCATTTATGGATGGAAACGGCACTAACTTTTTCCAAGATATGTGCCTTGAAAATCCAGGGTGCTCAACGGCGTTTCAGCGGAAAATACATGAACGGCCCGGACTTGTCCGATAAAAAGGGTGTGATTCCCCGGACGATAACTTTCCACAACATGACATTCCACCCGCGCGATGCACGATTCCAGAACAGGGCAGCCGATTTCCCCTTTTCGCCAAGGGATATTCTTGAATTTTTCCCGGGAATCCGGCGCACTGAAGCGTTGGACCAGGTCAGACTGACTCCGGGAAAGGATATGCAGGGCAAAACACCCGCTTTGTTTTATCAGATCATGACAATAGCGGTTGGGATGGACCGCCGCCATGATGAGAGGGGGGTCATAAGATGCCTGGGAGACCCATGATACGATCATTCCGCTGATACCGTCTTTGTAGCCGGCTGTCAGGACATAAATCCCGTTGGTTATCGTTCCGATGATGGAAGGCCACAGATCTTCCATTTTTTCTCCACTTACAGATATCAGGAGCCTTTAATTGCCTCTCTGGCCAGCTGATCACAACGTTCATTGTATGGATGGCCGTTGTGTCCTCTGATCCATTTCCATTCGATCTTGTGCGGTCTGCTGAGCCTCAGAATTTCTTCCCACAGGTGCCTGTTCAAAACAGGTTTTTTCTGTGATGTCATCCAGTTGTGTTTTATCCAGCCCGGCAGCCACTCGGTAATGCCTTTCACCACATATCGCGAATCGGTCACGACTCGTACATGGCAGGGCCTTTTGAGCTGCCGCAGGGCCTCAATCACAGCCATCATCTCCATCCGGTTGTTGGTGGTTTCGTCCTCGTGACCGGAGATCTCTCTGATTTCATCCCCATACTTCAGAATAGCCCCGTAGCCGCCCGGACCCGGGTTTCCGCTGCAGGCCCCGTCGGTATAGATTTCCACCCACTTCTGTTTTTTTTCGGCCATTACTACGATTCTGTGAATCACACCTAAATCCTGCAAGCGTCGAGTTTGCCGAAGACCTGCCTGCAGCAGGCAGGTCTTCGGTAAAATCGGCGCTCCCGGAGGGTAAACTGTTTTCAAAAACCGCAGCCTTTATGGCCGCATTCAAATTGATGCGTATCATGCAAGCACAACATTCCCATAAC
>CAYTJI010000479.1:0-1575 GCA_964438065.1 uncultured Desulfobacteraceae bacterium
ATAGGCCGAGGCAATCCCGGTAACCGTGTTGGTTGCGCCCGGGCCGGAAGTCACCAGACAGACACCAATATCTCCCGAAGCACGGGCATACGCGTCCGCGGCGTGTACGGCACCCTGCTCGTGCCTTACGAGAATATGCCGGATATTCGTCTGAGGCAGTTCATTGTAGATATCCAGGACGGCTCCGCCGGGATAACCGAAAATTGTGGTCACCCCTTCTTCCTGCAGGGCCCGGAAAACGATCTGCGCACCTGTCAATTTTGCCACAAGCCAACCTCCGTTTTGGATTCCGTGTGCCCGGCCCGGTTCGGGGATCACTTGAAAACAGCCCCTTCACTTGCGGAAGATACCCTTTCCGCATACCGGGCCATGTAACCGCGTGTGATTTTGGGTTCAGGGGGACGCCACGCCGAAAGCCTTTCCCGGATCTCCGCATCCGTCAGATAAACATTGATTTTCCTGTTGGGAATATCAATCTCTATCGTGTCCCCATCCCGGATCACCGCGATTGGTCCTCCTTCCATGGCCTCGGGAGACACGTGTCCCACGGATGCTCCTCTCGTGCCTCCGGAAAACCGTCCATCCGTTATCAGCGCCACATCACCATCCAGGCCCATTCCGGCGATTGCGGATGTGGGCGTCAGCATCTCACGCATGCCGGGACCGCCTCTGGGTCCTTCGTAACGGATGACCAGGACCTCTCCTTTCCGGATCTTCGCCTGCATAATCGCCTCTGTGGCGTCTTCTTCGGAATCAAATGTCCTTGCCGGGCCTTTATGGCAAAGCATATTTTCGGAAACCGCCGCCTGCTTTACCACACATCCGCCCGGAGCGATATTGCCGAAAAGAACGGCAAGCCCGCCTTCATTCCGGTACGGGGATCTTAGCGGTCGAATCACCTCGGGATCCCGGATTCCGGCGTTCGTAAGATTATCGCCAACGTTCTTACCCGTCACTGTCAGACATCCCTCACGGATCAGGCCGGCACCGGACAACTCCTTCGCAACTGCGCTGATTCCGCCCGCACGGTGAAGATCTTCCAGGTGATGATCCCCGGCAGGGCTGAGTGAACACAGCTGGGGCGTTCGACTGCTGATCTCATTGATTATCCCGAGATCGAGAGAAACGCCCGCCTCCCGGGCAATGGCCCAGAGATGGAGTACGGTGTTGGTCGAACAGCCAAGGGCCATGTCAACGGTCAAGGCATTGGTAAAAGCCTCTGGTGTCAGGATCTTACGTGGTGTGATGCCATCCTTCAGAAGAGCCATGATTTGTATGCCTGTCTTTTTGGCCTGCCGGATCCGCTCCGCCATGACCGCCGGGATTGTGCCGTTTCCGGGTAATGCCAGCCCGATCGCCTCAGTGAGACAATTCATGGAATTTGCAGTGAACATCCCCGCACAGGATCCACATGTCGGACATGCCCTTTCTTCCATTTCGGAAAGGGTTTCAGCGGACATCTTGCCGGACTTAACCGCACCGACAGACTCGAACACGGAAATCAGATCCACATTGTGTATCGGGTCTCCATCCGGATGGAGACCGGCCAGCATGGGTCCGCCACTGACGATAATG
>CAYTJI010000480.1:0-1567 GCA_964438065.1 uncultured Desulfobacteraceae bacterium
CTGGTGTGGCGGGAGGCAAGGGCGTACAGAAAGGCGGAAAAAATACCGGGCATACCCACACTCTTCCGGGTCATTGACGGCCTCGCGCTGGTGACCGAAGAGATAGACGGGACCGAGCTGGGGAAGGTCCGCGACAGAGAAAGATTTGAAAACGGCTTTTTCGATGCCCTGGAACGTCTCGTGGATGATTTCCACGACAGAGGCCTGGCACACTGTGATCTGAAAAAATCGGCCAATATCCTGATGGGGCCGGACGGACAGCCCTATGTCATCGACTGGGCCTCTGCCATTTCCAGAAGCGAGTTCCGGGGTCCGGTCCTGAACAGGATCTATGAAAGGTTTGTCCTGGATGATTACAACGCCATTACCAAGCAGAAGCTGAACTATGCCCCTCAACAGGTCACTACTGAGGAAAGAAAACGCTACGATTATCAGAGTCGCGCTGAAAAGGCGATCCGGTCAATCCGGGACAGGCTTCGGGCCTTTCTTCAGAAGGTCGCGTGAGAACAGGTTCGTGTCGCTGCCTGTTCATGTATTGAAATGAAAGGGGCTCCTACCCCCCATCCGCCCCTTCCCGCAGGAATTCGATAAATCCATTGATGGAATTAGTGAGGAAGATCTTTTCCCGGTTCTGCACGTCCGGATCCATTTGTTCGAATGCCACCAGCTCCGGGTCTTGTTCCAGCAATGCGGCCATACACCGGTCCACAAGTCTTCCGTTGTTGGCCCGAATCTGTTCCGAGATAATTTTTTTCCAGCGGATGAGCTGTTCACGAAATCTTTTCAACAGCCTGTGGGAGTCCGGTGCCATGCCGAAATGGGCGTAGCAGATGGTCTGGTTTTTCAAGCCGAGAAGGCGGTCAACGCTCCTCAGGAACACTTCCAGAAAAAATCGCGGAGGAGTGGCCGGACGCAGATATTCATTGTCGCCGACCCGGAAATAGTTCCCGCCAGCCTCCCCGGAAAACAGGTGGTCTTGATATGTGAAACTCAAATGATGGGCCGCGTGTCCCGGGGTTTCAATAATGGTCAGGCCGGGAATATTTCCCTGTGTGTGAGGAATCAGTTTTTCCTCCTTGACGGGTTTTGGTGGTCCGTAGGCCTCCGCCGTGGCGCCAAGCACCTTCAGGCTCCCGGCCCACAGTTTTGTCGGGTCCCTGAGGAATTTGATCCCCTTTTCGTGGGCAATGACCCTTGCCATGGGGTAGTGTTCCGCCAGATCAGACACTGCCCCGGCGTGGTCGATATGAATGTGGGTGATCAGAATGAAGTCCACCCGGTCTATTCCCATGGAGTCCAGGGTTTCAACCAGTCGGCCTGCTGTGTTTGCCGGCCCGACATCCACCAGCAGGGTTACAGGCCCCCGGCAGAGCCAGGCCCCAAGAAAGCCGTTGAACCCCGGCATGTCCTGTTTGATTTCAATGTGTGTCAGTTCCATAATTCCCTTGCAATCCATGAATTCAAGAGGGTAAAAGATCTCCGCAGCCTTTACGCCCGCATTCGGATTGATGTGTGACATGCAAGCCCGGCATTCCCATAACTCGCTGATATTAAAAACATAACTTCC
>CAYTJI010000481.1:0-1548 GCA_964438065.1 uncultured Desulfobacteraceae bacterium
TAACAACGGAAATACGCGGGTTTTCATTCATTTTGTTCTCCATTTATCGAAATACCGTATCCGCTTTGCAGAGAAAAAATCTGGTTAATCCCGCTTGCCCGGTGAAATCCGGGAGCTGTTTCACGGGGTGAATCGTGTCTAGAACTCAAGAAGGCTGGGGCCTTTCTCATACGTTTTACTGGCCGTGCGGATTCAGCCCTTTCCTGGCGATTCTCGTGGCGTCGCCGGTCGCACATGTGTCAAGCCGGGCTCCGGGACAACACCTCCCTGATGGCAGTGACAACGTCATCCACATCTTCTTCGGACATCTCCGGAAACAGGGGGAGCGAGCAGATCCGGTCCGAATTCCACTCGGTATTCGGCAGCAGGCCGGGCCGGATGTCCATGGATTCCCGGTAGTATTTCTGTGTGTGCACAGCGCGGAAGTGGAGCCCGGTGCCGATATTTTTCTGTTTCAGTGCCGCCATGAAGTCATCCCGGCTGATCCCGGCCTTGTCCGTGTCGATGCGCACGATAAACAGGTGCCAGGCATGCTTCATGGGATAAGCCGGATCGGAAAGCGGTAGAATTTCTTCGATCCCGGAAAGCTTGGTGCGATAAAGCGCGGCAAGTTCGGTTCTTTTGCGGTTGAAGGCATCCACGCGTTTCAACTGGCTGAGGCCGAGAACGGCCGAGATATCCGTCATGTTGTATTTGTAACCCGGTTCGAGTACCTGGGCCTGGGGAGATCGGCCCTGTGTCTGACGGTCATAGGCATCCACACCCAGACCGTGAAATTTCAGTCGGCGAATGCGCTCGACAAGCTCCGGATCATCGGAACACAGCATCCCGCCCTCACCGCACGTGATATTCTTTATGGGATGAAAAGAGAAAATTGATGTGCCCCTGCGCCCGATTTTTTCGTTCATGTATTCCGTTCCCAGCGCGTGTGCAGCGTCTTCAATCACCGGGATCCCGTGTTCTTCGGCCATCCGGCGGATGGGCCCCATGTCGGCTGGGGCGCCTGCAAAGTGGACGGGAATAATGAGGCGGGTCCGGCGGGTGAGGCGATCCCGGATGGTTTCCGGGGTTATCATCAGTGTATCTCTGTCAATATCGGCAAACACGGGCGTGGCACCCGCAAGGACAATAAGGTTAATCGTGGAAACCCAGGTCATGGCAGGCGTGATGACTTCATCTCCCGGGCCGATTCCCATGGCATGAAGCGCCAGATGCATTCCAGCGGTTGCTGAAGACAGGGCCACTGCACCCGAACAACCTGTATAGCGGCAGAACTCCTGTTCAAACCCGGCATTTTCAGGTCCTGTCGTGATCCATCCCGATCGGAGGACGTCACCTACGGCAGCGATGTCCTCTTCCGTGATCGACGGACGCGAAAAGGGGAGGAAATCTTTTCTCATGAGTTTTTTCCCATGGGTGACAGGGTCATAAGAAGCTGGTTTATGCCGCAAGCGGCAGCCTATGAGAAACGAAATTTATTAGCGGTCAGGCGTTTCGTTGGAAGTCAATCTGTTCAGTAAGGAACAGATGGGATCAAAAACAGCGCAC
>CAYTJI010000482.1:0-1544 GCA_964438065.1 uncultured Desulfobacteraceae bacterium
TATGGCCGCATTCGAATTGATGCGTGTCATGCAAGCCCAACTTTCCCATAACTCGATAATATTAAAAGCATAACTCCCTTATTGAAAATAGTTTATGCAGGTTTTAGGTTCCATTTCAACCTCCTTATGACATTTTTTTCAGCAGTTGATTCGCGGCCGTCAGGGTCGGGTCCCAGACCGGGCCGAAAGGCGGGGCGTAAGCCAGATCACACTGGCTGTATGACGCAACGGACATTTTTTGGTGTAAAGCAACAGAGACCGCATTGATCCGATGGGCAACACCTTCATACCCCACCATTTGCGCACCCAGAAGCCGTCCGGATTTCCTGTCTCCGACCATGTGAACATGAATGGTTGTGTTCCCCGGATGGGCATGCGCCCGGGACCGGGTCTCAATGGTTACATCCACAGGATCAAATCCATGGTCGGCCGCTTCGTCAACAGTCAGCCCCGTCCTTGCCACCTGCAGGCCGAATACCTTAAAAACAGCCGTGCCGGCGACACCTTCAAGCCGGACTTGCCTGCCCGCAAGATGATCGGCCACAGCCCATCCTGCCCGATTGGCTCTCAACGCAAGGGGGATCCACGTTTTTTCCCCTGTTACCACATGAAAGGCATCAGCGCAGTCTCCCGCTGCATAGATATCTTCATCTGAAGTCAGCATTTGCCGGTCCACGGCAATGGCATTTTGGGGACCCAGCACCAATCCTGACTCAACGGCCAGACCGCTATTCGGTTTCACACCGATGGCCACAAGTACCATGTGTCCCTCCAGACGGGTTTCTCCGCAAATGACGGAGAGTAAACCGTCCCGTGTTTTTTCAATGCCGGTAATGGGATAACCGTCATAAAGTATCGCACCGTTATTTGTCAGCTCTTCCCTTACAATCCCGGACAGCTTCGGGGCCATCCATGGCAGCAGTTGCGGCCTTGGTTTGACCATGGCGACATCGATATCCATGGTCCGGAATGCCTCACACATCTCAAGTGCGATATACCCCATTCCGACAATAACGGCCCGGGTGACATGATTCGACCGGATATAGTTTTTGATTCTTCTTCCATCCTCAAGACTTTTCAGCGCCAGAACCCCGTCCAGATCAAAACCGGGCATATCGGGGATAACCGGTGCGGCACCGGTTGCCAGGAGGAGTTTGTCATAGGAAAACGTAAACGGCTCCGCGTCAGGGCCATGCCCGGATACGGTTTTCCGCTCCCGATCTACTTGTTCCACACGATGGCCGGTTCGCAAATCAATTCCCTGCTTTTCTCTAAAAACCCGGGCCGGTCTCACCACCAGATCATCCAGTTCCCGCGCGGGATCGGAGATATTGTACGGCATTCCACACGCGCTGTAGGATACGTCAGAAGATTTTTCAAGGACGATCACTTCACTGTCTGAGGCATGCCGTCTGAATCGACTGGCAGCGCTCATGCCTGCAGCATCCCCGCCTACGATAACAAATCTCATCATCTTCTCCTGTTCAAGCCAAATAAATTCACGTATTGAGCGGCAATCCGGGCAGACGAAACAGTCCCCTTAA
>CAYTJI010000483.1:0-1517 GCA_964438065.1 uncultured Desulfobacteraceae bacterium
TTGTATATGAAGATTTTTACTTAGCCATCAACTCGACTTTTTACAGGTTCATCAAAAATGATGAAACCGTAAAAACTGCCTGTTCGTAATGCTCAGAAATAAGGGATGTCTCCCCCCTGGTGAAAAAATGACATGCCTCGATCTAATGAGACCTTTGAAAAATGACCGATTTTGTGCCCAATCAAGTCGAAGATCCCGGACTCTGAGCGGAGGAAAGGCGAATCACGCCATGGCGTGAATAACCGCAGAAATATATTGAATATTTCGAGGATTATAATTTGAGCCTGACGCCGAGTTGGTGCAAACGTGGGCGTTTTTCAAAGGTCTTCTAATATGCGATCAGGGGATCACCCTTTGTCACGGAGCTCTCCAGGAATCTTTTCGCCAGGAACTGAACGCCTGCCGGGTTTTTCATGTTTATGACACGACGATAGTATTCCGAGGCCTTCTGTTTGTTCCCCTCAAGCTCATAGATCATACCTGTTTTCAATAGCGGCAGGGCAATCATCGTTGGATCGTTTGCGGGATCCGGATGATTTAGAATCTGTGTCAGGTTTTTTCTGGCAGAGGCAAAATTCCCATGGAAAAGATCGCGGGTGGTTTTCAGGTACAGCAGCCGTCTTTCCCATTTCAAAGCCTCGGTATGCGAAGAGGCCGTCCGGATTTTTTGACGCATGAAGGAAATAATATCCCTGTAGTTTTCATCGTCCCCGAGTCTAATAAAGCATACCCCCTGATAATATTTGTAAGATGGATCCCGATTGTATTTTTGCCCCAGTTGCTCGGCCAGATCCAGCGCCTTCAGGTAATCTTCCTCCAGAAACAGATAGATGTACAGAAGAACACTCTTCGCCTCGGTTTTTGAATACACGGCCTGTTCGGCAGCGATGTGCAGCCTCTTCAATCCTTTTTCCCGGCTGCCTTTGTGGACCAGAAGATAGGAGAGGAATTTTGCAGCCCCTGAAAAACGTGAGGTGTAGTAGTCAAATATGCCGATCCCCAGGAGAACATCCCGGTTTCCCGGATCCACTTCAAGGCATTTTTTCAGGGCCTTTACCGCCTTTCTGGCAAGCAGGAAGGAAGAAAACCATTTTCCCCTCATCAGTTCAAACCGGGCGAGAAATCCCTGGGCGCCGCCCAGATAGAAATAGTTGTAACTGTCCGAGGGGTTTGTCCTGATATTCCTTCCGGCAATGTCTATCGCCCGGTGGATCCTCCGGATGTATTCGGCGACGTTTTCCTGTGACCAGAACCCGGCGATCAAACGCGACCAGGTGACCATAGCCAGATAAAAATAGCCGGCCGGTTTATCGGGTGTCTTGGAAATCATTTTCCGAAAAACATCTTCGGCAGCGTCAAACTCCAGATTGTAGATGTCATCGATTCCTTCCAGTATGCTGTTGTGGCCCGCACCGGTATCGGGCGGAGTCCCTGAATACCGGTTTTGCCCCCGGATACTCCGGACTGAACCCAGGAAAAGGGTTGAGCTCAGGGCCACAACGAGCAGGCACGTAAAC